>QNYN01000053.1 GCA_003973585.1 Fusobacteriota bacterium
ATAAATAATTCTTCCTCTTAAATTTATTAAAAAAGATGATCATTCGATCATCTTTTTTTGATCTGTCCCAAACTATATTAAATAATATTTCTTATCTAATAGATAAGTGTACGGTTTGGTTCCCTTTTTATTTACTTATTTTTTATAAATATCCTTCTATTCTTTTTTTAAATTTATTGTATTTATTTTAATTTTACTCCTAATCAAGTATTATTAGTAGCTAGAATACACATTAGAACTATGCTACTTGTGTAATTAAAAATAACACGCCCCACATTAATAGGTACAGAAATAGCTAAGTTCTTAGTGAATTGGGAACGACTTAAATAAACTGTAATAACTTGACAATATTCAATATATAACATACAATGTGTTCATAAAAACTAACAGTAGTATTAACAACATACATTAATTTTATTAAAAAAGGAGTTAAGATGGCAGATATCAAAATGTTAACAGAAAAAGCTACACAATTAAGAAAAGATATTGTTATGATGATTAACAAAGCAAAATCAGGACATCCTGGAGGATCATTATCAGCAGCAGATATAGTGAGCACATTATATTTTCATGAAATGAATATTGATCCAAAAAATCCAAAAATGGAAGACAGAGATAGATTCGTTTTATCAAAAGGACATGCAGCACCTGTTTTATACGCAGCATTAGCTGAAAAAGGTTATTTTGATAAAGAGTTATTAAAAACTTTAAGACAATTTGGATCTCCATTACAAGGGCATCCAGATATGAAAAAATTACCAGGTGTAGATATTTCTACAGGATCTTTAGGACAAGGATTATCAGTAGCAAATGGTATGGCATTATCAGCTAAATTAGACAATAAATCATATAGAACATATGTATTATTAGGAGATGGAGAGGTACAAGAAGGTCAAGTTTGGGAAGCTGCTATGACATCGGCTCACTACAAATTAGATAATATCTGTGCATTCTTAGATTCTAATAACTTACAAATAGATGGAGTAGTAGAAAAAGTAATGGGTGTTGAGCCTTTAGATAAGAAATGGGAAGCATTTGGATGGAATGTAATTAAAATTGATGCTCATAACTTTGAAGAAATTTTAGGAGCATTAGAAGCTGCAAAATCTCATAAAGGGCAACCAACTATGATAATTGCAAAGAGTATTAAAGGAAAAGGTGTTTCATTTATGGAAAATGTTGCAGGATTCCATGGAATGGCTCCTACAAATGAAGAAACTGAAATTGCTATGAAAGAATTAAATGGGGAGGCTAAATAGATGAGTAAGAAAGCTACGAGACAAGCTTATGGTGAAGCATTAGCTGAATTAGGAAGAGTTAATAAAAATGTAGTAGTTTTAGAAGCTGACCTATCTAAATCTACAAAAACTTCAATATTTAAAGATGAATTTCCTGAAAGACATTTTAATGTAGGAATTGCAGAAGCTGATTTAATGGCAACAGCTGCAGGATTTGCAACAACTGGAAAAATAGCATTTGCTTCTACATTTGCTATGTTTGCTGCAGGAAGAGGATTTGAGCAAATTAGAAACACAATAGCTTATCCAAAATTAAATGTAAAAATATGTCCAACTCATGCAGGAATTTCTGTAGGTGAAGATGGTGGATCACACCAATCTGTAGAAGATATTGCTTTAATGAGAGCTATCCCAGGAATGGTAGTGTTATGCCCTGCTGATGCAGAAGAAACTAAACAAATGGTATTTGCAGCAGCAGAATATACAGGTCCTGTATATATTAGATCTGGAAGATTAGATACTGAAGATATCTATAAAGATACAGATTATAAATTTGAAATAGGATTAGCAGATACATTAGTAGAAGGAACTGATGTTACATTAGCAGCTACAGGAATGTTAGTTCATGAAGCTATGGAAGCAGCTAAACTTTTAAAAGCAGAAGGAATTTCAGCTAGAGTATTAAATGTTTCTACAATTAAGCCATTAGATGGTCCTACTATCTTAAAGGCAGCTCAAGAAACAAAGTTTATTGTAACTTGTGAAGAGCACTCTGTAATCGGAGGATTAGGATCGGCTATCTCTGAATTTTTAGGAGAAACTCATCCAACTTTAGTTAAAAAATTAGGAATCTATGATCAATTTGGTCAATCTGGAACAGGTAACCAATTATTAGATGAATACAAATTAAGAGCTAAAGATATAGTTGAAAAAGTAAAAGAAAGTCTATAATTATAAATAAATTAAGACTAAAAAAGCTGTGGAAATATTTCCGCAGCTTTTTTTATTTATATCTATATTTTTATAGAATCTCGTTCTTTCTTTTTATTTGATTCAAACTGATGTAAGTTTTCATTAAAAACTTTATTTAAAAGTTTATCTTCTCTATACTGTTTAAGTTTTATTAAATCTCTTCTAAGACCTATATGTAAACTATAAGTCATTGCAAGGAGCATAAATGTAAAAGGCAATCCTGATAATATTACTCCTGTTTGAAGAGCACTTAACGCTTCACTACCTCCAGCAATTAAAAGTGCTACTGCTATAGTTCCCTCCATTACAGCCCAAAATATTCTCTGTGGAACTGGAGAATCTATTTTCCCTCCAGAAGTTAAATTATCAACTACAAGTGATCCTGAATCTGATGAAGTAACAAAAAATGATATGACTAAAAATGTTCCCATAACAGAAAGAATTACTTTTAATATAGAAGAAATCCCTAAATTTTGAATCATTGCAAATAATGCTGTTGCTAAATTATCATTAACGGCTTGAAGTAATGCACCACCATCTATACTATTTTGAAATAGTGCTGTTCCTCCAAATACAGACAACCAAACAAAACTTAATAATGTTGGAACTACAAGGATAGCTAATATAAATTCTCTAACTGTTCTCCCCTTTGAGATCCTAGCAATGAACATTCCTACAAATGGTGACCATGAAATCCACCATGCCCAGTAAAATATAGTCCATGAACCTTGCCATTTATTTCCATTTTCAGTGAAGAAACTTATAGAGATTAAGTTATTTAGATAAAATCCTATTCCGTTATTAAAAGCTCTTATCATATAAAGAGTTGGACCTAAAACTATAATTGAAATAAGAAATACTGCTGCTACTTTCATATTTAATTCTGAAAGTATTCGAACTCCCTTTCCTATTCCAGAAACAACAGATAAAGTAGCTATAAATGTGATTACAACAATAATAATTACTTGTACCTTTGGTGTTTGAGGGATACCGAATAAAAAATTTAATCCTGCATTTATTTGTTGAGAACCAAATCCTAAAGAAGTTGCCAACCCAAAAAGACATGAGATTACTGCAGTTATATCTATGATATCTCCTACCCATCCAAAAACTTTATCTTTAAATATTGGATAAAAAACAGATCTTAAAGATAGGGGTAACCCTCTATTATATGTAAAAAATGCAAGTGATAAAGCCACTAAAGCATATATTCCCCATGGATGAAATCCCCAATGATAAAATGTTACTCCTAAAGCTTCAGCAACGGAATTCCCTTTAGTTAATGGCATTTTTGAGGTTGCATGATAAAGAGGCTCTCCTACACTCCAAAACATAAGTCCTATACCCATTCCAGCACTTATAAGCATAGAATACCATGCAAAATTAGTATATTCTGGTTTTGCTTTAGGCCCTCCTAATTTAACTTCTCCTAATTTACTAAACATCAAATATACAGGAAAAACTAAAAATATATTAGCACTCAATATAAAAAACCAGTTCCAATTATCGGTTATACTATCCTTTACATTACTTAGATAAACATTAACTCCTATAGGATCTCTTAGGGTCATCCCTATAAAAAGTAAGACTAATAACCCTGAAATAATAGATACTTGCGGATGAAAATCAAATCCCCATTTATTTATATTTCTAGAATGCATTAATACTGTTTTTCCTTTAAATTTATCTGTTTCGAACTTTGCTTTTTTTATCCTTAATTTTGACTTTTTAACTTTCTTTTTCTTTTCCATATTTACCTCCCAATAAAAAACACTCTAACTCACCTTTGAGGTTATAGAGTTAGAGTGTCTAAGAGTTCTTATTTTAGTTACTCCATGTTAATAGTAACATGTTTACTTCAAATTATAAAGTTTTTGTGAATTCTTCAAATCTTTCCATATAATCAGCTAATTTAGCATCTACAGCTTCTTTACTGTCAGACTTTACAGCAAAATAATATTTAATTTTTGGTTCAGTTCCTGATGGTCTAGCAGTGATATAAGTTCCGTCTTCTAATACAAATTGAATAACATTTGATTTAGGTAAATCTAAAGATGTATCTACACAATTTACTTTATCACATTCTATTTGTAATCCAAAATCTCTAACGATTTCTACATTTTGTCCTAATAACTCTGTAGGAGTGTTTTCACGAAGAGTTTTCATGATGTTAGTGATTTGCTCAGCTCCATCTTTTCCACTCATAGTTATAGCGATAATTCCTTCTTTATACCAACCATATTTATCATACATTTTATCTAATTCTGTAGGTATATCAGTACCAATAGAATCATAATATGCTGCCATTTCAGCTAATACCATAGTTGTAACAGGAGCATCTTTATCTCTTGCATGAGTTCCAATTAAATAACCATATGATTCTTCAAAACCAAATACATAGCTACCATCTAAAACTCCATCTTCAAATTGCTTGATTTTTTCTCCTATAAATTTAAATCCTGTAAGAGTTCTATACATTTTAACATTATGAGCTTCTGCTACTGCATCTAGCATAGGAGTTGAAACTACTGTTGAGATTACTGCTCCATTTGCAGGTATATTTTTTCTGAACTTTAATATAAATTCCATTAATAATAGTCCTACTTGGTTTCCATTAGGATAGATCCATTCTCCATCTTTTGTTTTTACAGCAATACCTAATCTATCTGCATCAGGGTCGTTTGCCATAACTATTGTTGCTCCTTCTTTTTCAGCTAATTCAATACCTAACTTGAATACTGCTGGATCTTCTGGGTTTGCGTATCCTACTGTAGGGAATGTTCCATCTGGCATCTCTTGACTAGGAACTGTTATTACAGAATTAAATCCTGTTTCTTTTAATACTCTTTGTACAGGCACTCTTCCTGTTCCATGTAATGGAGTATAAATTATTTTATAATTTTCTTTATTAGGAATATCTTTTATAATTTGCTCTTTTTTGATAGCTTCTATATACTTGTCATCTACTTCTTTTCCAATATAAGTTAATAATCCTTTTTCTAATGCTTCTTCTTTAGAGATTAATTTAATTTCTCCTAAATCTTTTACATCTTCTACACCTTTTACTATTCCACTTGCATGAGGTTCTACACATTGAGCTCCATCATTCCAATATACTTTGTATCCATTATATTCTACTGGGTTATGAGAAGCAGTTACTACTACACCTGCTTGTGTTCCTAATTCTCTTACAGCAAAAGATAACTCTGGAGTAGATCTAAGAGATTCAAATAAGTATGCTGGGATTCCATTAGCAGCTAGAACTAATGCTGTATTAAGTGAATATTCTTCCGATCCTATTCTACAATCATATGCAATAACTACTCCTTTTTTTCTTACAGCTTCTGCATCTACTTCTAATAAATAATTAGCAAAACCTTGAGTAGCTTTTCTAATCATATATTTGTTTATTCTATTGATTCCAACACCTCTAATTCCTCTAAGTCCACCAGTTCCAAATTCTAATTCTTTATAAAATCTTTCCTCTATTTCTTTAACATCATCTTTAATTGACGCTAATTCTTCTCTGTCTTCTTTGTCGATATATGGTGAATTTAACCATATTTCATATTCTTTCATAAAATCTTTCATTTATTTTCCTCCTTTAAATTATTAATTATTTATATTCTTTTTTACTTTCTCATAATAAACTATATATGTTTTTCACTTGTTTTTACAAGTATATTTTTGGTTTAAATGAAACATTATTTTGTATTATTTTCTATCACAATTATACCTCTTATATCTTTTAATTTTTCTAAAATTTCCTCTGAAACTCTACCTCTATATAAAATCCTTTCTCCGTACTCCTTAATGAAATCACCTTGATCTCCTAATAAGTTATCTACTTGTACTGATTTATCATAACTAAATTCTAAAACAACATCTTTTTTAGGTACTAATTCTATTATTTCTGCTTCTTCTACTGCTAATTTTGCAGTTTTAGCATAATTTCTAATTAGCCCTCCTGCTCCTAATTTTATTCCACCAAAATATCTTGTAGCAACTACTACAACATTATCTACCTCTAAAATGTTTAATATTTCACCCATAGGTTTTCCTGCCGTTCCACTAGGTTCTCCATCATCATCGACTTTATAGTATTCTTGACCATTTTCAAATACTTTATAAGCACTACAATTATGTCTGGCATCTGAATGTTTTTTCTTTATCATTTGAATAAATTCTTCAGCTTCTGCCTTTGTTAAAATAGGTTTTATATAACCTATGAATTTTGATTTTTTTATTTCAAATTCTATTTGAGTTTCTTTTTTCACTGTTTTCATTAATTATCACCTTATTTTTAATTCTTTATTTTCTACTAATTTTTTAACTATCTTATATACATATTTAAAAAACCTATTAAAAAACTAGACATAGGACTTATAATTTGTCCTAAAATCCCTAAGTAACTCATTGCAATAATAATAAAAAATCCGTATTGATCTAGATTTTCTATTAATTTTTTTATACTTTCTCCTCCTAAACTCCAAAGGATTTTAGAGCCATCTAATGGTGGTATAGGCAATAAATTAAATATCCCTAAGATAATATTGATATGAATTAAATATCCTATTCCTACTTGAACTACACTATTTGTAATGTATAATTCAGGAAAAAACTTTATTATTGTTGCTCCTAAAAAAGCAAGAGAAAAATTTACAACTACTCCAGCAATAGAAACCTGAAAAACACTAAATTCACCATTTTTTAAATTTCGATAATTAACTGGAACAGGTTTTGCCCATCCTATAACAAATGATGATCCCATCAAAATTAATCCAATAGGTAATAACATTCCTAAAGGATCTATATGTTTTATAGGATTTAAAGTTAATCTTCCATAATATTTTGCAGTATTATCTCCATTTAAATAGGCTACCAATCCATGAGCTAATTCATGTAAGA
>QNYN01000106.1 GCA_003973585.1 Fusobacteriota bacterium
GGATCTACTCCTAAACTTTCATATCCTCTATAGATAAGAGGTCTTATATATGCTGAAGTTAATTCATTTGCTTTTAATGTATCAAATATAGCCTTTTTAAACTCTTCCTTTGAATAAGGGATCTCTGTTCTATACATTTTACAAGAGTTATATAATCTGTCAATATGCTCATCTAATCTAAAGATAGCTAAACCTTCATCAGTTTTGTATGCTCTTATTCCTTCAAAAAAGCTTGATCCGTAGTGCATAGCATGTGATAAAACATGTAGTTTTGCATTATCATGATCGATTAATTCACCATTCATCCATATTTTTTTAGTATTTATCATTATTATCTCCTCCTAAAGTTTTATAAAAAAAGAACAACTAAGATATTATAGTTGTCCTTACAAATTTTCCTTTAAATAATTTTTTCTTGAAAAGAATTATTTTTTACTAGAAATCTAGTGGAATAGATATTGCAAAGATCACAACTAATATTATTAATAACATCAATAAGTAAAATTATTATATTTATTAAAATATTAATGACTAATCTCATGCAAATTCCTCCTTACTAAATTTCTTAAAGTATTTTCTTTGTACAAGAATACCATTTTTTTAAACTGTTGTCAAAATTTTTTAAACTATTAATTTTGTAATTTCATTCATTTCTTCTTTAGATTCTGCTTCGTTTATAGCAATAAGCAAAAACTCTTTATTATCAGGGTTATAGAAGGACTTAGTTAAAAAACCAAAAGTTTGTCCCCCATGACCAATTAAATTATTTTCTTTATAAAAACCATATCCAAAATTAACTGGACTATCTTCTATACTTTTTAATATGATATCTAAAGTATTTCTAGATACTAGTTCTTCATTCCATACACTAGATAAGAATTTTTTCATATCTTCTAAATTAGATATAATTTCACCTGCTGCTTGAGCTAAAGACGGAATCATATTTGATGGATTTCTTAAAAAAGTTCCTTTTAATATCCTAGGATCATTAGAATTATCACTGATAAATAAACTATTATCCATACCTAATTTTTTGAAAATATTTTCCCTTATAAAATCTTTATAAGACTTCTTAGAAACAAATTCTATAACTTTTCCAAGTAAGATATAACCTATATTAGAGTATTGAAAACCTGTATGAGGTTCTTTAAATTTTAATAAAGGATTTTCTTTAGCCATTTTTATCATATCTTCAAGGATAAATTCTTTATTTTCTTTCATTAATTGTGTTAGAAGATTTTCATCATCTCCAGAATTAAGGTGTTCTCCTATTCCACTAGTATGATTTAATACACTTTTTATAGTTACAGTAGAATAATCAAAACCTTCTACCATAAGAAGATTTTTGTGATCCTCTGTTAAATAATTAGAAATAGGGTCTTCTATATTTAAAGTACCTCTTTCCATTAATATAAAAATAGAAAGACTAGTAAACATTTTAGAAGCACTTCCAATTTCATATAAATCATCTAATTTTTCAGGAAATCTACTATATTTAAATTCTTCTCCTAAAAGATTAGTAAATACCATAATGTTTAAATTTGGATCTTCTATATTTTCTATCTTATTAATTAATTCTTCTTTTTTATTCATTGATTAACCTCCAATAGTAAGTTGTTTTACAACACTTGCAATAGCAATTCCAGCATAGTTACCAACTAGTCCACCAATAGTACCTAAAATGATAGAAAGTTGTATTAATGATTTCCATTTATTAGTAGCAGCAATAATTGCAGCAGTACTTCCATCTGTAATAGCTGCCACAAAAGCAACAATCATATACTCCCTTTTTATTTTGAAAAATCTACAAAGAATTACATAAATAATAGTAGAACCACCAAGTATAATAGCACAATAAACTGCTATAAGAGGTACTGAAGAAAGAAATTGTTTTATATCCACAAGAAAACCAATAACAACTAAAAAGAATGAACTTATATAGATTCCAACTTCAGTATTTCCTTTTATATTTTGTATATTTTTAAACTGTCCTAAAAGAAGGGAAACTGTTGTAATAGTTAAAATTTTAGTTATACTCTCTGTATCTTTTGGAGCAAAACTAGCAACATATTGAGAAAAACTCATTAAAACTAGTGCAATTCCAAATAACATTGAAAGGTCAGTTACAGACCAATTTTTATCACCAAATAATTCTCCTGATTCTTCAGAATGTAATTCTTCTTCTGTTAGAGAATAAGGAAGAATTTTTCGAGCTAATTTTGATTTTAAAATTATACTTGGTAATAGAAAAAAGAATATTAAAACAGGCATACCAGCAATATAATCTGCTGCATTTGCTGTAGCAAATTCACTAGGTGTTGCCCCTAATCCAATTCCAACGGCACTAAGGTTATTACTTCCTCCAGTGTAAGTTCCTATAAACATTCCTGTATATCTATATAGATTTGGAATACTTTTATGAAATAAAAATGAAGCTCCAAAAGCAACTGTACAAACACTAATTACTGCAAGTGCAATTGCTGTTAGTGGTTCTTTTGATAATTTAGTTATTTCTTTTAAATCTATATTTAGCATAAACATTGCCAAACTAAGAGGCACAGCATAAGTTATTATAGTTCCATAAACTTCATGCATATGAGGCATAACACCTACATTCCCTAAAAAGATACCAGTAAAAACACATAAAACCGAAGGTCCTATTACCTTAAAAGCTTTATATCGTTGTAAAAAAAATGAAATTGCAATAATAATGGCAATAATTGCCCAAACTAATTCTGTTGATTTAACCATGATACTTTCCTCCTACATTACACTACTACACTTAATACATTATTTTCTTTTATTTTCTACTTATTCCCACTCTACTTCTATTCCTAATCCTGGTTTTTCAGAAAAAATTACTTTACTACCTTCAAATGTTACTCCACCTGTTACACTTTCAGGTGTAAAAATATGGAATGTACTATCAACATCAGCTAAGGCAACATTAGCTCTACCTGCTACTAAACTAGCTCCAGCTGTTATAGCAACTAAGCTTTCTCCCATACATCCAACCATACATTGATATCCTGCAGCTTCCCCAATACTACTAATTTTAAGAGCATTATGAAGACCAGCAGATTTCATTAATTTAATATTAAAGAAATCAAAAGAATTAGAGTTTATAATTTTGATTGCATCCATAGGAGAGAAAAGACTTTCATCTGCCATAAGAGGAATCATAGTTTTTTCCCTTACTAATCTATGTCCTTCTAAATCCCAATATTTTAAAGGTTGCTCAATTACATCAATATCATATTGCTCTAAAGTATTTATAATTTTAATTGCTTCAGTTTTAGTCCAACCTTGATTTGCATCGATTCTAATCCTTGTAGATTCTCCTATTGCTTCACGAATAGCTTTTATTCTAGCAATATCTAGAGTAGGTGTTTCTCCTAATTTTACTTTAATAATCTCAAACCCTTCTTCTACTATTTTTTTAGCAGCTAATGCCATTTTTTCTGGAGTATTCATAGGAATTGTTTTATCAGTTGTGATAGCACTAGCATGTCCACCTAAATATTTATAAAGTGGTAAATTAGCTCTTTTAGCTAAGATATCGTAGATAGCAATATCTATTCCTGCTTTAGCAGAATTATTTTCTCTGAAAATTCTATTCATTATTTCATGAATTTTTTCGATACAACTAGAATCTACTCCTATAAGACTTTGGCTCATTACTTTTATAGCAGCTTCTACACTTTCTAAAGTTTCACCTGTAACAAAAGATATTGGAGCAGATTCTCCATATCCAGTGTAACCATCACTAGTTTCTATCTTTATAAGGATAGTTGGTAAAGCTTCAATAACTCCTAAAGCTATTTTAAATGGCTCTTTCAATGTTAAGTTTATTACTTTTGTTTCAATAGATACAATGTTCATAAAAAATCTCCTTTGTTTAAAAAATTATTAATAGTATATCAAAATAACAATATAGTGTAAAGATTTTATATTCACAAGGAAAAACTCTAAAAGTAATCTATAATTTGTGTTAAACTTAATTTATTACTATAAAAAATTTAAATGGAGGAAAAATGAAACAAGAAACTTATAAAAAAATAGAATTAGAATTAGCAGATATATGGGATTCTGAAAGAAGTATAAAATTTTTAGATCAAATAGAGAAAAAATTAGATTTAGATCAATTTGAATGTTTAGGAAAGATGATTCCCTATATAATAGAAGAAACTCCTCAATTAGATGAAAAGACTTTAGAAGAGATAACTAAAAATCTTGATACTTTTGATGGTAGTTTAGAATTTTTAGAATATTTTTTTAAGATGACTCAACCAGAGTTAGTTGAAGATATTATGAAAAATTTAAAAGCAGATAAAGAAGAAGTGATAGATTTATTAGAAACAATGGAAGATCAAGGGATAATTCAATATTTAGTAGAATTTGACTCTTTTTATGTATGGTTTAGATAAAAATAGGGAAAACTCATATTGAGTTTTCCCAGTTTTTTTATGTTGTATAATTAGGAGCTTCCTTTGTAATATTAACATCATGAGGATGAGATTCTTTTAAACCAGATCCTGTGATTTTTACAAATTTTCCATCTCTTTTTAAATCTTCAATTGTAGGAGTACCACAATATCCCATTCCAGCTTTTATTCCACCACAAAGTTGGAATAAAACATCTGCTAAAGAACCTTTAAATGCTACTCTACCTTCAATTCCTTCAGGAACTAACTTTTTAGCTTTTCCTTGGAAATATCTATCTCCAGATCCTCTTTTCATAGCAGCTAAAGATCCCATTCCTACATAAACTTTAAATTTTCTACCATTAAATATTATTTCTTCTCCAGGAGCTTCTTCTGTTCCAGCTAAAAGTCCTCCTACCATTACACAATCAGCTCCACTAGCTAAAGCTTTTACAATGTCACCAGATAATTTGATTCCACCATCAGCAATAACTCCTACTCCTAAGTCTTTACAAGCTTCATATACATCGTTTACAGCAGTTAATTGAGGTACACCTACACCTGCTACTACACGGGTAGTACAGATAGAACCAGGTCCAACTCCTACTTTTACAGCAGTAGCTCCAGCTTCTACTAAATCTTTAGCAGCTTGTGCAGTAACGATATTTCCACCGATAATATCTAATTCAGGGAAATTTTCTCTGATTTGTTTTATCATATTTAAAACACCTTGAGAGTGTCCATGAGCTGAATCAACAGTGATAATATCTACACCAGCTTCTACTAATGCAGCTACTCTTTCTATTGTATCAGCACCAATTCCAACAGCTCCTCCAACTCTTAATCTTCCTTTAGAGTCTTTACAAGCATCTGGGTATTCTTCTAAATTATCTATATCTTTTATCGTGATAAGTCCTCTTAGCTTATTATTTTCATCTACAATAGGAAGTTTTTCTATTCTTGCTTCTAATAAAATATCTTTAGCTTCATCTAAAGTAGTTCCAACTTTTGCAGTAATAAGATTTTTAGAAGTCATAATCTCTTCTACTTTTTGACTTAAATCTTTTCTATATTTTAAATCTCTATTTGTGATTATTCCTACTAATGTTCCATCATCTTCAACGATAGGCAATCCAGAAACTCTGTAAGTAGCCATAATTTCATCTGCATCAGCTAAAATAGAATCTCTATGTAAAATAATAGGATTAGTAATCATTCCTGATTCATTTCTTTTAACTTTATCTATTTCTGCAGCTTGTTCTTCTATAGACATATTTTTATGAATAAACCCTATTCCACCTTGTCTAGCTATAGAAATAGCCATTTTGGATTCTGTAACAGTATCCATAGCAGCACTTAAAAATGGAATATTTAAAGTGATTTTTTTAGTTAACCTTGTTTTTAATGATACTTCATGGGGTAAAACTTCTGATTTTTGTGGAACAAGCAAAACATCATCAAATGTAATTGCTTCTTTAATAATTTTTCCGTTTAACATGTATAAACCTCCTAAAAATGTATGAAAAAAAGATAATAAAAAAAGACCGTAGTCTTATCTCGATAAACTTAATGTGTGAAAAGATAGACTATTGCCTTTGATTTCACCCATAGAGATCAATTTTTGGTTGATCGTAGAGACACTAGACCATATTTCTAGCATATATGAGTTGCTTAATTTTATTGTAAATTTTAATAATCCTAACATAACTTTAATACTTGTGTCAATAAAAAAAATCTACACTACCTTAGTAAAGAGTGTAGATTTTAATTTATAATTTTAATAATTCTTCAATATTAATTTCTTTATTAAAATCAATATCATAAATTTTAAATGTAAAGACCCCATCATCATTATATGGAATTTCGATTTTTGGCATGATAATATCATAGATATAATCAAATAAAACTACCATAGTTCCTGGACTATCTTTATCTAAAATACTTTTTAAAGCAATAACCCTTTTAGGGTTAATTTTTAAAACTTTTTTTATTAACTCCATCTTTTTTTCTTCTTCAGAAATAGTTTCTAAAACTCGATGAATGGTAGGAGATAATTTTATTGCAAAAATAGGTTTTATAGGATCCCTTGGAACAAATTTTATTGTACTCATCTTTAACCACCTACTTTTGATAGAATACTATATTATTATTTTATAAATGTATAATCATCATTTTCCATCATTTTTTTTATTTTTTCAAAATAATTTTTTACTTCTTCAGGAACTTTTTTCTTAACAGAAAAATTAAATCCTTTAGTTGTATATTTTATTGAAACCTTTGAAGGTTTTTCAGATTTATTAAGACCTTTTAAAATTTCTCTTAATTCATCCCTTTGAAGATCTTTATATTCATTGACAATATCAGAAGTTTTTTTCTCAGATTTTAATTTGTTCACTATTTTATTTAGAAGCTCAGCTTTATCAGCACCTAAGGTTTCTATATGTTCCCTTATTTCTAAAGGGTAATTAATGGCATTTTTAATTCTATAATAAGTTTTTTTACTAATATTATATCCTGCTATAATTTCTTCAATAGATTTATCTTTTCTAGCTGCTTCTTTATTAAATTTATAAGATTGCTCTAATAAAGT
>QNYN01000164.1 GCA_003973585.1 Fusobacteriota bacterium
GACACAGCATAATATACATTGATTTATTTTAAGATGTTTTACTTTGTGAATTTTTTCTTGACATAATTCCATAAATTTGATATTCTTATTGCATGAGAAAAAAATAACTTAATCGGAGGTATGATTTATGAAAATCACCAACAGAGAAGAAATGAATGAAGTTTTAATTAGTATGAGAAAAGCTCAAGAAGAATTTGCTACATTTAGTCAAGAGCAAGTTGACAAAATATTTAGAGAATCAGCAATTGCTGTAAATAGAGCAAGAATCGAATTAGCTAAAATGGCAGTAGAAGAAACTAGAATGGGAATATTAGAAGATAAAGTTGTAAAAAATCACTTTGCATCTGAGATTATCTATAATAAATATAAAGATACAAAAACATGTGGCGTAATCGAAAGTGATGAAGCTTATGGAATAGAAAAAATAGCAGCACCTATCGGAGTAGTTGGAGCAGTAATCCCTACAACAAACCCAACATCAACAGCTATTTTTAAAGCTTTAATAGCTTTAAAAACTAGAAATGCAATCTTATTTTCACCACATCCAAGAGCATTAAAATGTACTGCAAGAGCAGCTGAAATAATCAAAATTGCAGCTGAAAAAGCAGGAGCTCCTAAAGGACTTATTGGATGGATTACAAAACCATCAATAGAATTAACTAATCAATTAATGGCAGATGTAGATATCATCTTAGCAACAGGTGGACCTGGAATGGTTAAAGCTGCTTACTCTTCTGGAACACCAGCAATCGGAGTAGGAGCAGGAAACACTCCAGTAATTATCGATAAAACAGCTCATATCAAAATGGCTGTAAGTTCTATCTTAATGTCAAAAACATTTGATAACGGAGTAATCTGTGCATCGGAACAAGCTATTTTAGTAGAAGAGTGTATCTATGATGAAGTAAAAAAAGAATTTGCTGATAGAGGAGCATATTTCTTAACTAAAGAAGAAACTCAAAAAGTTGGGGAAACTATCGTAATAAATGGATCATTAAATCCAAATATAGTTGGACAACCAGCTTATAAAATTGCTGAATTAGCAGGAATAACTGTAGATGAAAAAACAAAAGTATTAATTGGAGAAGTAACATCTGTAGAATTAGAAGAGCCTTTCTCACATGAAAAATTATCTCCAGTATTAGGTTTCTATAAAACTTCTGGTTTTGAAGAGTCTTTAGAAAAAGCTAATAGATTAATTGAATTAGGTGGAATGGGACATACTTCTATCTTATATACTGATGAATTAAAATCTGCTGACAAAATTAATAAATTTGGTGCTAAGATGAAAACAGGAAGAACACTAATTAACATGCCTGCATCTCAAGGAGCAATCGGAGATTTATTTAACTTTAAAATTACTCCTTCATTAACTCTTGGTTGTGGATCATGGGGTGGAAATGCTGTTTCAGAAAATGTTGGTGTAACTAACTTATTAAATATAAAATCTGTAGCAAAAAGGAGAGAAAATATGCTTTGGTTCAGAATACCTGAAAAAGTTTACTTTAAATTTGGATCATTACCAGTTGCATTAGAAGAATTAAAAGGTGAAAAGCAAAGAGTTATGATCATAACTGATAGTGTTTTAAATTCATTAGGATACACTGAGCATGTTACAAAAGTTTTAGATCAAATTGGAGTAGATTACAGAGTATTCTCTGATGTAAAAGCTGATCCTACTTTATCAATCGTAAGAAAAGGTGCTGAAATAATGACTTCTTATAAACCAGATGTAGTTTTAGCGTTAGGTGGAGGATCTCCTATGGATGCTGCAAAACTTATGTGGGTAATGTACGAACATCCAGAAGTAGTATTTGAAGATTTAGCTATGACATTTATGGACATCAGAAAAAGAATTATCAAATTCCCTAAGATGGGTAAAAAAGCTGATTTCTGGGCTGTAACAACTTCAGCAGGAACTGGATCAGAAGTAACTCCATTTGCTGTAATTACAGATGATGAAACTGGTATCAAATATCCATTAGCAGATTATGAATTAACTCCTGATGTGGCAATTATCGACCCTCAATTAATGTTATCTATGCCAGCAGGATTAACTGCAGCATCTGGATATGATGTATTAACTCATGCTTTAGAAGCATATGCTTCTGTATTAGCATCTGATTATACAAACTCTTTAGCATTAGAATCTATAAGATTAGTATTTAAATACTTAAAAGAATCTGTAGATGGTGGAGCTACTGCAGTAAAAGCAAAAGAAAAAATGGCTAACGCATCTTGTATGGCAGGTATGGCATTCTCAAATGCATTCTTAGGTATTTGTCACTCTATGGCACATAAATTAGGTGCTGCATTCCATATCCCTCATGGAACTGCTAATGCATTATTATTAGAAGAAGTAATCAGATTTAACGCAACTGATAAACCTAACAAAATGGCTGGATTCTCTCAATACAAGTATCCAAATGCAAAAGCTAGATATGCAAAAGTTGCAGACTTCTTAGGATTAACAACTGGAAATGAAACTCCTGAAGAAAAAGTTAAATTACTTAGAAAAGCTTGTGTAGATTTAAGAGAAGCAGTAGGGCTTAAGCATACAATAGCTGATTATGGTGTAACTGAAAATGATTTCTTAGGAAAATTAGATAAAATGGTAGAAGATGCATTTGATGATCAATGTACAGGTGCAAACCCTAGATATCCATTAATGAAAGAGTTAAAAGAAATGTATTCTAGAGCTTACTATGGTGCTGAAAATTACGAAAGTATGAAAGAAGCAGCTAAATCTGTTGAAACTAATGAAGAAAATTAATAATTAATAAATAGTTATTTTATAAATCTAAAAACCTTCAAATTTTAATAATTTGGAGGTTTTTTATTGAAAAAATTAAATTGAAGAAAATTTAAACTATGTTATAATTTATTAGAGATAATTTTAATTTTTTTATAAAAGTTTCAGCCTTAAGGAGGATAAATTATGCTAATTGCATTTGATATTGGAAATACACATATTGTTACAGGAGTTTTAGATGAAAAAGGGTCATTAATAACTAGTTTTAGAATAGCTACAAAGGATAATATTACCGAAGATGAATTATTTTCATATTTAAAAAATATAACAGATTTTAATAAAATAGAACTTACTAATGTTACAGGAGTTATAGTTTCATCTGTAGTTCCAGGGCTTATTCGTATTTGTGATTATTTAGCTCAAAAATACTTTAACCTTAAACCACTTATAATAAATTTAGATCTAAACCTTCCTTTTAAATTTGCTAATAATTTAAATAATTCTGGATTTGGTGCTGATAGAATTATAGATATTGTCCAAGGGATAAAATTATATCCTAATAAAGATCTAGTTATCTTTGATTTTGGAACTGCTACAACTTATGAAATTTTAGTAGATAAAGTATATGTAGGAGGTGGGATTTTACCTGGAATTAATATGGCTATAAATTCTCTTTTTGGTAATACAGCACAACTACCAAAAGTAAAATTTGAAAACCCTCATACTATTGCAGGGAAAAATACAGTAGAACAAATTCAAGCTGGTATTTTCTATGGATATACTGGTCAAATAAAAGAAATCATTCGAAAAATAAAAGAAATACACCCTAATGCCTATGTTATTGCTACAGGTGGATTAGGGCAAATTATTAGTCATGAAGTTGACTCTATAGACAAATACCTCCCAGACCTAAGTCTAGAAGGTATGTATTCAATCTGGTTAGAAAACAAATAATGAAATTATAGTTTAAAAATTTTACCTGTATGAAATTCTTTAATTTGATCTCCTAATATTTTTTGTAAAACTCTAAATCCCTCTTTACCTGTACAATGACCTGTATAGATTTGGGGGATTTTTTTTAATTTATTTCCTAAATCTTCTACCCTTTCTACAGGCTCTATTAATTTTTTAGTCACATTATCTTGTAAATGAAATCCTCCTACTAATCCTATTATAGACTTTTCAGGATATTTATCTTCTACACTTTTAACCATATTTAAAACACCACTATGAGAACATCCAGTAAAAACTACTAATTTATCTTTCTCCTCTTCTATAACCATAATTAATTCATGATCAAAATCATCTAATTTATACTCACTTTCTACTTTTTTATAAAGATGGCTATTTCCTTTAAGTGAGTCCCCTATATGATTTTTATTTATTATAAAGTTTATTTTTTCGTCTAATTTATATTCTTCTTCTACAAATATAAATCTTCCTAAATTTTCTAATACTAAATTTATAGGGATTCCTATATATTTATAGTTGCCTAGCCGTTTTGAATATACTTTTTCCGTAACATTTTTATTTACTATTATTTTAGCCTTTTTATTTATTCCTAAAAACTTCTCTAATCCTCCTACATGATCATAATGTGCATGAGATAATACTAAATAATCTACTTTCTCTATATCTTTTCCTAATATTTTACTATTCTCATAAAATAAATCATCTTTTCCTGCATCAAATAAAATAACTTTATTCTCTAGCTCTATATATAAACTTAATCCATGTTGAGGTTTTAATCTCTCATTTTTTTCTTCATATAAATAGTTTTCAACTAATGTAGTTATTTTCATTTTTTTCACCTCTCTTATTATTACTAAATTATACCATATTAAAATAATATTTAATTATCTTCTAGGAAAGGCTAGTTTTTTATGTATAAATATAATAATAAAATATTTATTTAATAGATACTTAGGAGGGATTATGTCTAAAAAAAGAACTGTTAATAGTAATGAATTATTAAAGTTAGTTAAAAATAATTCTAGGAAAACTGAAAATGAAGAAGGAATTTTAGACTATGATATTTTTACAGGTTTTAATGATGGAACTTATGAAGGTATCGAAGTAGACACTAGTTATCATATTTTAATTTCTAATAAATTTTTATATCTATCTGAAATAAAAGATTTTTTAGAAGAATGGAAAAATAAAAATCAAGATACAGAAAAAGAAAATGCCACTTGGTTTATTTCAGATTATTTTAACGATGGTCTTATCTTTGAGTTAGAAGATGTTGAGCGTGTTTTCAAAGAATTTATTATAGAGGAAGATTCTTTTTTAGTTGTAGGTTCCCACGATGAATTATTTAAAACTATGGTTGAAAATCCAGGTAAAAGTATAGTAGTAGAGTGGAGTCGATAGATAAATTTAATATTTCTAAATTTCTTGACAACGGCTAACTACAGGTATATAATTTTGACGATTTAATTAAAATTTAGGTATGTTTAATTAGATACAAAATTATTGTAGGAGATCAAAAATGGAACAAGTATTTAATCCAAAATTTTTTAGTTTATTTAAAAGTGGAATCAGTAAAAAACAAATTAGCTCCGATATATTAGCTGGAATTGTTGTTGCTATTGTAGCTTTACCTCTTGCTATTGCCTTTGCAGTTGCATCTGGAGTTTCTCCTGAGAGAGGAATTATAACATCTATTGTAGCAGGATTTATTATTTCATTTTTAGGAGGAAGTAGAGTTCAAATAGGAGGCCCTACAGGAGCTTTTATTGTCATTGTTTTTGGAATTTTAGAAACATATGGGATAGATGGTTTGATAATTTCAACTATTATGGCTGGAATAATCTTAATTATTTTTGGATTTTTAAGATTAGGAGGATTATTAAAATATTTTCCTAATTCTCTAATTATTGGATTTACAAGTGGTATTGCTCTCGTTATTTTTTCAACACAAATAAAAGATGCATTAGGTCTTAATATCGATAAGGTTCCATCAGAATTCATTGAAAAATGGAAAATATATTTTGAACATATTCATGAAATAAATATGACTGCTGTCACTATTACTTTAATTACTATATTAATAACTGTTTTTTCAAAAAAAATACTAAATAAAATACCAGGTTCATTTATAGCAATTATTCTAATGACAACTATAGTTTATTTTTTTAAACTTCCAGTTGCGACAATAGAGTCTTTATTTGGTGAAATTCCAAATAATTTTAGTTTTATAGTGCCTTCATTTTCTCTTAGTGAATTACCTGTCTATATAGGTCCTGCTGTAACTATTGCTTTATTAGGAAGTATTGAATCTTTACTTTCAGCTGTAGTTTCAGATGGAATGATAGGAGGAAACCACAGATCTAATACAGAACTTATAGCACAAGGAGTTGCAAATATAGTTACTCCATTTTTTGGTGGTATTCCTGCTACAGGAGCTATTGCTAGAACAGCTACTAATGTTAATCTTGGTGGTCGTACTCCTATTTCAGGAATGGTTCATTCTACAACATTATTATTAATAATGCTTTTATTTGGTAGATGGGCAAAATTAATTCCAATGTCATGTCTTGCTGGAGTATTAATAGTTGTAGCATTTAATATGAGTGAATGGCGTTCATTTAGATCTATACTTAGAGGTTCCGTTTTTGATATCCTCATCCTACTATCAACATTTACTTTAACTGTTTTGGTAGATTTAACAGTAGCTATAGAAGTTGGAATAGTACTATCTGCATTACTATTTATGAAGCGTATGGCTGATATGAGTGAGAAATTTCCTACTGAAATTGATAGTGATTTAATAGAAGATTATTCAAAACTTCCAAAAGGTATTTTAATTTATGAAATTAGTGGTCCTCTTTTTTTCGCTTCAGCAAAACAATATACTGAAGTTATCAGACAACTAGGACTTAAAAGTAAAGTTTTAATAATTCGTATGCGTCATGTACCTTTTGTTGATTCAACTGGTTTAGAAAATTTTAAAAGTGTTATAAAGATGTTAAAAAAATATAGGGTAACAATAGTTTTATCTGGTGTTAATGAATCTGTATTAAAAGATTTTGAAACATACCAATTAATTTCATTAATTGATAAATCTAATGTCCATGATTCTTTTGATAAAGCTATTGAATATTCAAAACAATTATTAAAATAATTAATATTATACTAAAGCCTCCTTGTGTAGGAGGCTTTTTTTTATTTTTAT
>QNYN01000079.1 GCA_003973585.1 Fusobacteriota bacterium
TATTACCAATATTTAAATATTTAATGGATTTAGGAGTAGAAGAATCTGAAATGTGGGGAACATTTAATATGGGTGTTGGATTTATAATAGTAGCTAGTTTAGAAGAAAAAGAAGGGATTATGAAAACTTTAGAAGAATTAGGAGAAGCACCTTATGAAATTGGTGTTGTTTCTAAAGGAGAAAATGGAATATGTTTAAAATAGCTGTTTTAGTTTCAGGTGGTGGAAGTAATTTACAATCTATATTAGACAATGAAAATCATGGGAAACTATACAAAGTAACTCATATAATAGCAGATAGGGAATGTTTTGGAATAGAACGAGGAAAACAATTTGGAATAGAAGGAAAAATATTTGATAGAAAACTTTATAAAGAAAATATTTCCGATGAAATACATAATTTTTTAGGAGATAAAGTTGATTTAGTTGTTCTTGCAGGATTTCTTTCAATACTAGAAGGTAAATTTATAGAAGAGAGAAAAGAGAAAATTATAAATATTCACCCATCTTTGCTACCGAAATTTGGTGGTCCTGGGATGTTTGGAATGAGAATACATAGAGCAGTGATAGAATCAAAAGAAAAAGAATCAGGATGTACAGTTCATTATGTAGATAGTGGTGTAGATACTGGAAAGATTATAGAACAGATAAAAGTTAAAGTTGAAGAGGATGACACTCCAGAAACATTACAAAAAAAAGTTTTAGTAGAAGAACATAAATTATTACCGAAAGCTATAGAAAAATTAGCTAAGATAAATAATGAAAAATAGAATAATAATAATTAGATTATTTATAATAGGGGGACAAAATTGAAGAGAGCGTTAATATCAGTATATGATAAAACTGGAATTGTAGAATTTTCAAAATTCTTAATTAGCCAAGGAATCGAAATAATCTCAACAGGTGGAACATATAGACATTTAAAAGAAAATAATGTAGAAGTTTTAGATGTAGCAGAGGTGACAAAAGCAGAAGAAATGCTAGATGGAAGGGTAAAAACTTTACATCCAGTTATCCATGGTGGAATTTTAGCTATTAGAGATAATAAAGAGCATATGGAAACACTAAAAGCGAGAGAAATTACAACTATCGATATGGTAATAGTTAATCTATACCCATTTTTTAAAGAAGTTCAAAATGATATTAGTTTTGAAGCAAAGGTAGAATTCATAGATATTGGTGGACCTACAATGCTTAGATCTGCAGCTAAATCTTTTAAAGATGTAGTGGTAATTTCAAATGTTTCAGACTATGAAGTTGTAAAAAAAGAGATGGAAGAAGGAAATGTAACTTTTGAAACTAGAAAAAGATTGGCAGGGAAAGTATTTAATTTGACATCTGCTTATGATGCTGCTATTTCTAATTTCTTGTTAGAAGAAGAGATGCCAGAATATCTAAGTGCTTCTTATGTAAAGAAAATGGATTTAAGATATGGTGAAAACCCACATCAAAAATCAGCATATTATGTAGCTACTTCAGAATCTGGAGCTATGAGAGATTTTGATCAATTAAATGGAAAGGAATTGTCTTTTAATAATATTAGAGATATGGATGTAGCTTGGAAAGTTGCAAATGAATTTGAAGTACCTGCTTGTTGTGGTCTTAAACATTCAACACCTTGTGGAGTAGGAATAGCAGATAGCGTTTATGAATCTTATATAAAAGCTTATAATTGTGATCCTATATCTATATTTGGTGGAATTGTAGCATTCAATAAAGAAGTAGATGGAGAAACTGCTAATGAATTAAAGAAGATTTTCTTAGAAATAGTTATAGCTCCTAATTTTACAGATGAAGCTTTAGAAATATTAAAAACAAAGAAAAACTTGAGAGTAATTAGAGCATATCAAAAGCCGTGTGACAAATTAGATTATGTGAAAGTTGATGGTGGAATATTAGTTCAAGATAGAGATACAGCTTTTTCAAATGACTTTAAGGTTGTTACTGATAAAAAACCTACTGCTGATGAAATGACTGATTTAGTCTTTGGAATGAAAGTAGTAAAACATGTAAAATCAAATGCCATTGTAGTAGTAAAAGATGGAATGGCAAAGGGAATAGGAACAGGAGAAACAAATAGAATTTGGGCAACAAAGCAAGCTATAGAAAGAGCAGGAGATGGAACTGTATTAGCTTCAGATGCATTCTTCCCATTTAGAGATGTAGTAGATGCTTGTGCAGAGGCTAATATAAAAGCTATAGCACAACCAGGAGGATCTATGAGGGATCAAGAATCTATAGATGCTTGTAATGAACATAGTATTTCAATGGTAATGACAGGGATAAGACATTTTAAACATTAAAAAAAGTGAAAAGTGTCGCCGCGACACTTTTTACTTTTAAAGGAGAAATTAATTATGAAAATATTAATAATCGGTAGTGGTGGAAGGGAACATGCCATCGCTTGGAAATTTGCTCAGAATGAAAAAGTAGAAAAAATATATGTTGCACCTGGAAATGCAGGGACAGAAAAAATGGAAATTTGTGAAAATATAAAATTAGAAACTACAAAAGAAATGATTGAATTTGCAAAAGAAAATAAAATCAATTTAACTATGATAGGATCGGAAGAGATGCTAGTAGATGGAATAGTTGATGAATTCGAAAGAAATAATTTAACAATATTTGGGCCTAATAAAAAATCAGCTATTTTAGAAGGAAGTAAAGCTTATGCAAAAGATTTTATGAAAAAATATGGTGTAAAAACTGCTACTTATGAAATTTTTACTGACTATAACACTGCAATTAAATATTTAGATACTATAGAATATCCCACTGTTATAAAAGCAAGTGGCCTAGCAGCTGGAAAAGGTGTGATAATAGCTAAAAATCAAGAGGAAGCAGTAAAAGCAGTAAATGATATGATGTTAGATAATAAATTTAGTGAAGCTGGAGCAGAGATTGTCATAGAAGAATTTTTAGAAGGAGTAGAAGCTTCTATCTTGTCTATAACAGATGGAGAAGTGATAGTACCTTTTATCTCAGCAAAGGATCATAAAAAAATCGGTGTTGGTGAAACAGGGCTAAATACTGGAGGGATGGGAGTAGTAGCACCAAATCCTTATGTAACACCTGAAATTATGGAAAGTTTTAAAAAAGAAATTATGGAACCTACTCTAAATGGATTAAAGTCTGAAGGAATGAAATTTAATGGAGTTATTTTCTTTGGATTGATGATTACAAAGAAAGGGATCTATTCTTTAGAATATAATATGAGATTAGGAGATCCAGAAACACAAGCTGTCTTACCATTAATGGAAAATGATTTCTTAGAAGTTTTGGAGATGTGTATAGATGGGAAATTAAAAGATTTAGAAATGAAATGGAAAGATGCAACTGCTTGTTGTGTGGTAGGGGTATCAGGAGGCTATCCTGAAGGATATAAGAAGGGATACGAGATCACAGGAGTTTCTACTGTAGAAGATTTAGTTTTTGTAGCAGGGGCTAAATTAGAAGGTGAAAAGATGATTACTAGTGGTGGTCGAGTAATAAATGTAGTGAGTTTAGGAGAGTCATTAGAAGAAGCAAGGGAAAAAGCTTATAATTCTCTAGAAAAAATTAATTTTACAGATATGTATTTTAGAGAAGATATAGGATTATAAGGACTGAAATCTAAAAAGTGTCGCCGCGATACTTTTTAGAAAAGATGAAAGAGATGCTTAGGTGTCTCTTTTTTTTGTCTTCTAGGAAATTTAATTTATTTCAGTATAAATAGATATAGAAACTACTGTGCTTAGTGGAGGTTTAAATTGAAAAAAAGAATTGTTATTTGTTCAGATGGAACATGGAATAAACCTGAAGAAGATTTAAATAAAGACTTTCCAACAAATGTATTAAAAATATCTAGAGCCATAAAACCAATTGCAAAAGATGGAACTCCACAACAAGTTTTTTATGACTGGGGAGTAGGAGCTGATTATGGAGCTATCTCAGGGGGGATAACTGGGAAAGGAGTTTTGAAAAATGTAGTAGATGGCTATAGATATATTGTCCAAAATTATAATGAAGGAGATGAAATTTATTTATTTGGATTTAGTAGAGGTGCTTACACTATGAGAGCACTTTCTGGGCTTATAAATAATTGTGGGATCTTAAAAAGAGAAGATGCTAAACTTATAAATATGGCTTTTAAACATTATAAAACTCGTGGGAAAGCATATTCTCCTAGTGGGGAAAAATCTATAGAGTTTAGAAAAAAGTATTCTCATAAATCAAGGGATATTAAATTTATGGGACTGTGGGATACAGTAGGAGCTATGGGAATTCCAATAACATTTTTAGGGAGTTTCAGTGAAAAAGATGAATTCTATGATACCAAAATAGGAAAGAATGTAAAAAATGCAAGACATGCTCTAGCAATTGATGAACTACGAGCTGACTTTGAGCCTACATTTTGGAGGGAAGGTGATAAAAATAAAGTAAAACAAGTTTGGTTTGCAGGAGTTCATAGTGATATTGGTGGAAGTTATAAACCAGATAAAAAAGGTCTTTCTATTGCAGAAAATTCATTAAATTGGATGATAAAAGAAGTAGAGAAAATTGGATTAGAAGTAGAAAGTCATCTAAAGGATAAAATTAAAATTAATATAGCGAAAACACCATTAGCAGAAAAACATAATTCAAGAACAAAGTTTTTTAGATTGAAACAAAAGTATTATCGTAATTTAGAAGATTCAGGAGAAAAAGTTTTAATCCATGAATCAGTAAAAATAAGATATGAAAAAGATGAAAGTTACCGACCTAAAAATTTAGAAGAATATTTAAAGAAATCAAAAGGATGGAAAAATATAATCTTAGAAAAATAATTAAAATACTAGCTAGGAGTCTAAAGACTATTTTACTAAAAATTTTTAAAGTTATGGTATAATTGAAATGATTTAAAAATGAGAGAGAATGAATAGAAAATAATAAAAAGCAACTGATTAAATCATTTTATAGAGGTGAAATATGAAGAAAGTAAAATTAATTTATAATCCTTTTTCAGGAAATAATAAAATAATATCTGAGATAGATACAATAATAGGAGTATACCAAAAAAATGGATATCAATTAATTCCATTTAGGATTTCATATGAGTCAAAATTAGAAGATGCATTTGCCGATCTAAATGATGGAACTTGGGATCACCTTCTACTAGCAGGTGGTGATGGATCTGTAAGTAAAAGTATAGATATGATGAAAAAAAAGGGAATAGATTTACCAGTAGGAATACTTCCAACAGGGACAGCAAATGATTTTGCTAAATGTTTAGGAATTCCAAATGAGCTAGAAGAAGCTTGTAAACAAATTATAAATTCTGAACCTAAAAAAATAGATTTAGGAATAGTAAATGGAGAGTATTTCATCAATGTATTAAGTTTTGGTTTATTTACAGAAGTATCACAAAATACTCCTACAAACTTAAAAAATACCATTGGGAAATTAGCATATTATCTAAATGGTATTAAAGAGCTACCCAAATTTAGAAAATTTAAAATTTATGTAGAAAGTGAAGAAAAAGTCTTTGTAGGAGATGCTTCTTTAGTTTTTGTATTTAATGGGAAAACAGCAGGAAATATAAATATAGCTTATAAGTCAGAATTAGATGATGGGATGCTAGATGTAATAATCGTAAAAGCTGATTTTATTAATACTACAAAATCATTTTTTAATTTCCTTGTGAGAAATCATTTAGAAGATAGTAATGGTGGAATAGAGCATTTTAGAACTAAAAAAGTAATAATCGATTGTGGTGATGATATAAAAACAGATATAGATGGGGAAAAAGGACCCGACTTTCCATTACAGATAAATTGTGAAGAAGAAGGACTTCGTGTACTAGGATATAAAAAAATGGGATTAAAGCAATTTGAAAAATTCTTAGAGAATATAAAAGAGAGTTTACCAAATAAAAAATAAATTTAAATAAATTTTTGTAGTGATATTATTTTAGGATACAAAGGGAGGGCTATGAATATCAAATATTTTTCAACATTAAAGTTTATATTTATAAAAGCTACAAACGATCTATTTCCAAATGCAAGGGTAAAAGTATTACATTCGTTAAATAATGGGGTGCTAACAGAAATATTAGGTGATGAAATAATTACAGAAACTGAAGTAGAAGCAATTAAAGAAAGGATGAATGAAATTATTCATTTAGATTTACCTATAAATAAACAAAGTATAGAAATTTGTAAAGCAATTGGGAATTCATGTTTTGATAACAGAGAAGATATAAAGAGGTTAATAGAAAATTCTCCTGAAAATGCAATAAGTTTATATGAATTAGAAGGCTATTATGATTTTTTTCATAATGGTTTATTTCCGAGTACTGGGTTTATAAATTTATTTGATCTTATAAGGTATGGTGAAAATAATGGGATTATTCTCAAATATCCTTTAAAGGAAGGAGATCATTTTTTACCACCAGTTGTTGAACATCCAAAATTAGCTAAAGTTTTTTATGAAAATGAAAAATGGGGTGAAATATTAGGAATACCAGATGTAGGGGCATTAAATAAAATAATTTTAGAAGAAGAAATAGGAGAGTTAATTCGAGTAAATGAAGCATTACATAATAAAAAATTAGCTTATATTGCTGATGAAATAACCAGTTGTGATGATGTAAAATTAGTTACTGTAGCAGGGCCATCTTCTTCTGGGAAAACGACCTCAAACGCGGTCTCGACAACGAGGGGCTCAAAAACATCACCTTCATGCAGGGGCTCGGTTCGATCTACGACAAAAGCAAGCGCGAAGCGGTCATCGCGGAGTATCTGAACGCCGGATACCGGCTGCCGCAGTCACCCGACCTGCTGCTGCGTACCGTCATGCTCTCCAAAGCGGACCTGCTGACCGACATGGTCTACGAATTTACCGAACTGCAGGGGTTGATGGGCTACTACTACGCCAAAGCG
>QNYN01000170.1 GCA_003973585.1 Fusobacteriota bacterium
ACCTAATTGCAGAAGGGAAAACAATTATTTTCATATCTCATAAATTACAAGAAGTATTAGACATTTCTGACAATATTACAGTTATTAGAAGAGGTAGAGATGTTGCAAACTTTAAAACTAAAGATGCTACAAAACAAAGTATTGCAAATGCCATGGTAGGAAGACCAGTTTTATTTAGTACAGAAAAACCTGATGTTACAATAGGAGAAAAAATTGTAGAAATAAAAAATCTAAATGTAAAAAATAATAAAGGATTACCTGCAGTAAAAAATGTATCTTTAGATATTAGAGCAGGGGAAGTATTAGGAATAGCAGGGGTAGAGGGATCAGGACAATCAGAATTAGTAGAAGCTATAACTGGACTTAGAAAAATAGAATCTGGAGAATTTCTTTTAAATAATGAAAATTTAGCAGGGAAAACTCCTAGACATATAATATTAGCAGGATTAGCACATATTCCTGAAGATAGACATGCAAGGGCAGCAGTTTCTGAGTTTTCAGTAAGAGATACATTTGCTTTTGGAGTTCAAAGGGAAAAATTTGCTAAAAATAAAATATTATTAGATTTTGAAAAATTAGAAAAAGAAGCGAATTCTGCTATGGAAGCCCACGATATTAGACCAAGAAATATTAATACAGCATTTGGGAAATTATCAGGTGGAAACCAACAAAAAGTTATTGTAGCAAGGGAATTAGAGAAAAAACATGACTTTATTATAGCTTCACAACCTACAAGAGGGGTTGATATTGGAGCAATAGAAGCTATTCATAAATTAATTTTAGAAGAAAAAAGAACAGGAAAGGCTGTTATGGTTGTATCAGCAGAATTATCTGAGATTTTAAATTTAAGTGATAGAATAGCAGTAATGTGTGCAGGAGAAGTAACAGGGATATTAGATAGAAAAGATGCTACAGAAGAAAAAATTGGAATATTAATGGCAGGAGGAAAATTATAATGAATAAAAAATTACAAGGATTATTAGTTCCTCTTTTAGCAGTGTTTATTGCATTACTATTAGGTGCTGGAATAATAGCTTATCTAGGGGAAAATCCAATAAATGCGTATTATTATTTATTTACAGGGGCATTTGATGGTAAAAGAGCAATAGCAAGAACTTTACTAGAAGCAACACCTATGATTTTTACAGGGTTATCGGTATTAGTAGCATTTAAAGCAGGACTATTTAATATTGGATCTCAAGGACAAGTAGTTATGGGAGGACTAGCAGCAGTAGCAGTTGGAGCCTTTGTTAATAATATTGGGATAAACAATGTAGTTGTAGTAATGATAATAGCAGCAGCAGCAGGTTTTGCATGGGCTGGAATTGCAGGTTGGTTAAAGGCTAAATTAGGAGTACATGAAGTTATTTCAACTATAATGTTAAACTATATAGCACTTAACTTTGAACAATATGGACTAAATTATCCACTTAAAGCAGGTGGAATTAATGGTCCGAGTCCACAAACACCACCAGTATTTGAAAGTAGTAGATTAGCTATGTTAATGCCAGATACAAGGGTAGTACTTAATGTAGGATTTATAGTAGCAGTAATAGCAGTTATTGCAATTTGGTTTATGTTTGAAAAAACTATAACAGGTTATGAAATAAAAGCAGTTGGATTTAATCCTACAGCTTCTGAAAATGCAGGGATAAATGTAAAGTGGAGAATCTTATTTGCAATGGGAATAGCAGGAGCACTATCAGGTTTAGCAGGTGCTGAGAGAATCTTAGGTGGGGTAGGACAGTACACTTATCGACAAGGAATTATGGGAAGTTACGGTTTTGATGGAATAGCAGTAGCTTTATTAGGGAAAAATTCACCAATAGGAGCATTATTTGCAGCAATCTTATTTGCAGCTCTTAGAACAGGTGGAAGATCTATGCAATTTAATACATCTATACCAAGTCAAATTATAATAATAATTCAAGCTATAATTATCTTATTAATTGCAGGAGAAAATATATTCCATGCACTTTTAGAGAAAAAAAAGAAGGTGAGTAATTAATGTCTATTTTTATAAGTATAATATTAGCCACATTAAGACAGGCAGCACCTATATTAATCACTGCAATAGGAGGAATGTTCTCTGAGCTTACAGGTGTAGTAAATATAGGATTAGAAGGTATGATGTTAATGGGAGCATTTTCAGCAGCAGTAGTTTCATATTACACTGGGAATCCATATATTGGTATTTTAGGTGGAATGATTGCTGGTGGAATAATGGCATTATTACATGCAATTTTGAGTATAAAATATAAAGGAAACCAAGTAGTTTCCGGTGTAGCAATAAATTTATTTGCTTCAGGATTTACAGTATTTATGTTAAGGGTATTATTTAATCAATCGGGAAATACTCCTACAGTACCTAAAACAGAAACTTTTTTTGGAATGTCTATAATAGTATTTATTATTTATGCAATTGCTTTAGGATCTCACTGGTTTATCTATAAAACTGTATGGGGATTAAGAATGAGAGCAGTAGGTGAACATCCATTGGCAGCAGATACAGTAGGAATAAATGTATTAAAAGTAAGATATTTTGGTGTAATTATGTCAGGAGTCTTAGCAGGTCTTGGAGGAGCTTATTTATCAATAGGAGCTTTATCACAATTTACTAAGGAAATGTCAGCAGGAAGAGGATTTATAGCCTTAGCAGCGTTGGTATTTGGTAAATGGACACCTGGAGGAGTTTTAGGAGCAAGTTTATTGTTTGGTTTTGCAGATGCAGCACAAACATTATTACAACAATATGTAACAGGAGTACCACCTCAATTTATTCAAATGTTACCGTACATCTTAACACTTCTAGCTTTAGCAGGAGTAGTAGGTAAAGCAGTAGCACCAGCTAGTTCTGGAAAACCATATGACAAGAGTGATAGTTAATTAAATAAAAAATATATAATAATTAAGTTATTAAGGTTGAATCAATTTTATTGATTTAACCTTTTTTCTTGAAAATATGTAAAAAGTACACTATACTTAGTATACTGATAAAGAATAGGAGAGAGAAAAGATGATACTAATGATAGATAATTATGATTCTTTTACATATAATTTAGTTCAATATTTATATGAATTAGGAGAAGAAGTAAAAGTTTTTCGAAATGACAAAATATCAATAGAAGAAATCAAAAAAATGAATCCACAAATGATAGTAATATCTCCTGGACCTAAAAATCCTCGAGAAGCAGGAATAAGTTTAGAAGTTATAGAAACTTTTTATAAGGAAATTCCAATATTAGGGATATGTTTAGGGCATCAATCTATAGTAGAAATATTAGGTGGTGAAATAATCAAAGCTAATAATCCTGTCCATGGAAAGGTAGAAGAGATAACTCATAATGGTAAAGGTGTTTTTAAAGGACTAAAAAATCCTATAAAGGTTACAAGGTATCATTCCCTTATGGCTAATATAGAAAATCTACCTAAAGAATTGGAAATAACAGCCAAAACAAAAGATGGAACTATAATGGGAGTAAAACATAAAAAATATTTATTAGAAGGTGTTCAATTTCATCCTGAAGCTCTTTTAACAGAGTGTGGGCATGAGATGTTAGCCAATTTTTTAGAAGAAGCAAAATTGAAAAAATAAAAATTTGGAAAAATATTGATGGAGAAAAAATATGAGAGAAGCAAAAATAACAGACTTTAAAAGTCATTTAAATAGTTTAGAATTATTTGAAGCAATAAAAGACAAAGGAGAATATCCTTTCTTTTTAGATAGTGGTATGGATAAAGATAAATTGGGAAGATATTCCTTTATAGGAGTAGATCCTTTTTTAGTAATAAAATCAACTGGAAATAAAATAATTATTGAAGAACACGGAGAAAAGAAAGAAATCATAGGAAATCCATTAGAAGTAGTACAAGAAAAATTAGATCTTTACAAAGTAAAAAAAAGTAAACTACCATTTACAGGGGGAGGAGTAGGATATTTTTCTTATGAATTAGCTCATCAATTTGAAAAATTACCAAGTAGTGTAAAAAAAGATGTAGATATACCTGAAATGGTAATGTGTTTTTATGATGGTATCATAATTATAGATCACAAAGAAGAAAAAAAATACATCTCAACTATAGGAATTAAAGAAAATATAGAGGAAATTAGAAAAAAATTAGAAAAGAGTATAAGAGAGAGGGAAAAATTAAAAACTATAGATAAATCAGTTGTGGTAAAAAAGGATAGAAAAATAACTTCTAATATGGATAAAGAATATTATTTAGAAGCAATAAAAAAATTAAAAGACTATATTTATTCAGGAGATATTTATCAAGTTAATTTTACTCAACGATTTAGCTGTGAATTTTTAGAAGATTCTTTTGATCTATATAAAAATTTAAGAAAACATAATCCAGCTCCATTTGCTACATATTTTGATTTTAAAGAAGGAAAAATTATCTCTAGTTCACCAGAAAGGTTTATTAAATTAGAAAATAAAATAATAGAAACAAGACCGATGAAAGGAACAAGACCTCGTGGAAGAACTATAGAAGAAGATGAAAAATTAAAAAAAGAACTAGTTAATAGTGAAAAAGACCGGGCTGAACTCTTAATGATTGTAGATTTAATGAGAAATGATATTAGTAAAATAGCTAAAACAGGAAGTGTAGAAGTAACTGAATTATTCCATTTAGAAGAGTATGCTACAGTACTACAAATGGTTGCAACAGTAAAAGGAAAATTAAAAGAAGGGTTAGGAGTAACAGATGTCATAAAAAATACTTTTCCAGGTGGCTCTATAACAGGAGCACCAAAAATTCGAGCTATGGAAATTATAGATGAATTAGAAAAAACTACCCGTAATATTTATACTGGAAGTATAGGTTATTTAGGTTTTGATGGGAATATGGACTTAAATATAGCAATAAGAACTATAGTTTTAAAAGATAAAAAAGCATATTTTCAAGTAGGTGGTGGAATTGTTTGGGATTCAGATCCACTAGAAGAATATGAAGAAAGTTTAGTAAAAGGAAGGGCCTTGAAAAAAGCATTAAACATGACTTAGGAGTTGAGTAGGATGAGTTATATAATTTCAAATGACAAAATTATCCCTTTAGAAGACTTTAAAATAGATATAGCTGAAGGTCTCCTATATGGGTATGGGATTTTTGAGACAATTTTAATAAGAGATAAAAAAGGAATGTTTTTAAGTGAACATTATAAAAGGTTAATGAAAGGTGTAGAACAGTTAAGGATTAATTTTGATATGCCTTTTGAAAAACTAGATATGTTTATAAATTTATACATAAAAAAGAATTCTTTAATTAATTCTGTATTGAGAATTACTGTTTTAAAAAATAAAGAATCTTTTGATATATTAATTACTCATCGAGAAAATCCATATAAACCTTCAAAGTATAGGGAAGGTTTTAAAGTTGAAATATCGGAATTTAAACGAAATCCTCACTCTTTAACAAGTAATATAAAAACAACTAATTATTTAGAAAATATATATTCTCTCAGAGAAGCAAAAGATGTAGGAAGTGATGAAGCATTATTTTTAGATGTTCAAAATCATATTTCAGAAGGAGCAACTTCTAATATCTTTTTTATAAAGGATGGAACAATATTTACCCCAACTAAAGAATGTGGAATTTTAGAAGGGATTATTAGAGAAAAACTAATAGAAATAATAGAAGAAAATAAACATTTGAATATAAAAAAAGGATTTTATTCTTTGAAAGATTTATTTGAAGCAGATGAAGTGTTTTTAACTAACTCTATAATGGGAATTATGCCAGTATCAAAAATAAATCATACAACATATAACTTAAAAAAGTTTTACATTACAGATTTATTAATAGAAGAATTAAGTAAATTATAAAATTAGGAGGCAATATATGAAAAACAAGAGGAAAATAACAGTCCTGGGAGGGTTACTATTAATAGTATCAGTCTTATTTGGACAACTAAATAACGAGACAAAGGAAAATTTAGATAAAGTATTATCAGAAGTTTCTCTTTCTTTAATGACATCACATTATAAAAAATTAAATATCGATGATGACTTTTCAAAGAGAGTATTAAAAAATTATATAGATACACTAGACTATAATCATCAATATTTTACCAAAGATGAAGTAGATGATATTTACAAAAAATGGGGAAAGAAATTAGACGATAATTTTGTACAAGGAGATTCTACAGCAGCTTTTGAAATTTATAAAACTTATGAAAATGCTGTAAGAAGAGTTAATGAATATCAGAGAAAATTATTGGAAAATCCAGAAAAATTAGATTTTACAAAGGATGAGAAATTATTAGTAGATAGAGAAGATGCTGAATTTTTTAAAAGTAAAAAAGAATATGAAGATCACTGGAGAAAAATGTTAAAAGCTTCTATTTTATCTGTAGAAGATTATGAAGAATTATCTTATGAAGACAGCGTAGAAAGGGTAAAAAATAAAATAAATACAAGGGAAAAATTATTAAAGAAGAAAACTACAGATGACATTTACTCTTTATTTGTAAACTCTTTTTTAGCTGAATATGATCCTCATACAGATTATATGTCTGAAAAAGAACTTGAAGAATTTAACATTAGTATGAAAGCTCAACTTACAGGTATTGGAGCAGTACTAACAACAGAAAAAGGTTTTTTAAAAGTAGTAAAAATATTACCTGATGGACCAGCAGCTAAAGGAAAAGAGTTACAACCTGGTGATAGAATAATAGCTGTAGCACCTGATGGGGAAAATTTTGAAGACATTATGGATTGGCCATCTAGTGAATCGATAAATTTAATAAAAGGAAAAAAAGGAACAGAAGTAAAATTAAAAGTTTTACCTAGTGGAAGTAAATCAGCAAAAATTTATACATATACAAGGGAAGTTATAAAATTAGAAAGTCAATCTGCAAAATACTTTATAAAAAAAGTAGAAACTAAAGATGATA
>QNYN01000179.1 GCA_003973585.1 Fusobacteriota bacterium
CTATAAGGGAATTAGATACTTTAGATCCTACTTCAAAAATAGCTGGAGGAGTATCGTTTATCTTAGTAGAAATTCCACCATTAGCTGAAAGTAAGTCAAATCTAATTTCTTTATTTAAAAGATCTTTATTAACAGTAAAATAGTTTTGAGTTGATTTGATAAATCTTCCATAACCTTTGTATTCATAAAGATTAGTAGAAATTTTATCAATATTTGTTTCTATTATAGAGTTAAGATTAGCTCTTAATCCACCTTGAAGACCTAATTTTAAAAGGTCGATTAATAATGATTTTTTAATGATTTTAATATCTAATGAAACATTTGTTATTTCTTCAGCATTTACTACAATACCAAATCTAAGTTTTTCATCTTCCTTGATAATAGTAGTGCAACCTTTATATTCTTTTATAGTTTTTTCAACGCTTTTATATACAATTGTTAAATCTTTACCAGATTCTTCGTGAGCTTCTATAATTTTTTTAATATCTATATTAGCTACTAAATTAGAAGGATAAATAATAACATTTTCTTCTTTACTTTTCTTTAAATATTCAATATTATTTTTTAAATTATCTAAATTTAGTTTAAAACGCTCTTTATCGTCAGTAGGACTTAAGAAAAAGATACCACCATCTTTTCTATTTAGATCCCAGAATTGACCTCCTCTAACATGATCTCTTAAAGATCTAGATCCGTCATTAGGAATAACAATACCTACATTTTTAACTCCACCTCTAGTTAAACTTGTTAAAGCGAAGTCTAAGATTCTATATCTTCCACCAAATGGTATAGTAGCAATTGCTCTAGATTTAGTTAGACCTCTAATTTCTTTTGTACTTTGAGTGGCTAATACTAGCCCCATATATGAATTTTTCATTATTATCCTCCAAAATTTATTTTATGATTTGATTTTGTGCTATAACCTTTATTGTTTCGTCACCAGCAAAATCTCCAGATAAAATTTCAGTATTTTCTCCAACTATTAATCTGTCTAAATTAACACCACTTTTTATTTTTACATTTGGAAATAAAACTGTGTTTTTAACAACAGCTCCTTCTTCTACAACAACTCCTGGGAATAATACAGAATTTTCAACTGTACCATAAACTTCACATCCGTCAACAACCATAGAATTTTCAACTACAGAATTTTCACCAAAATATGCAGCTCCTTTAGGCTCTCCAGATGTAAATACTTTCCAACCTTTAGTATTTAAATCTAAATCGTTGTTTTCATCTAAAAGGTCCATATGTGCTTCCCATAAACTATTGATAGTTCCTACATCTTTCCAGTATCCATTAAATGGATGAGCAGTCATTTTCAAACCATTTTCTAACATTTTTGGTAAGATATTCATACCAAAATCTTTTTCTGAATTAGGATCTTCTTCATCTTCAATTAAATACTTTCTTAATTCAGACCATTTGAAGATATAAATTCCCATAGATGCTAAAGTACTTTTTGGTTGAGCAGGTTTTTCTTCAAATTCATAAATAGAGTTGTCATCATTAACATTCATGATACCAAATCTTGTAGCTTCTTCTAAAGTTACTGTTAAAGCAGCAATAGTAACATCTGAATTACTCTTTTTATGAGCTTGTAACATTTCGTTATAGTCCATTTTATAGATATGGTCTCCAGATAAAATTAAAACATGATCAGGATTATATCTATCAATGTATTGGATATTTTGGTAGATTGCGTTAGCAGTTCCTTTATACCATGAACCTCCATCTTGAGTAGTATATGGTGGTAATACAGAAACTCCCCCATGCATACTATCTAAATCCCACGCTGATCCTGTTCCAATGTGAGCGTTTAGTAAAAAAGGTCTATACTGTGTTAAGATACCTACAGTATCTATTCCGGAATTTGTACAGTTACTTAATGGGAAATCAATTATTTTATATTTTCCACCAAAAGCAACAGCAGGCTTTGCTACATCTGATGTTAAAGGTACTAATCTACTACCTTGTCCACCAGCCAATAACATAGCTATCATTTCTTTTTTTCTCATTCTTTTTGCCTCCTTCACTTTTTTTTATTCTATTAATTAAATTATATAGTTTTTCAAGAGTTATTATACCATATAACAACAAAAATATATATTATTAATTGGGTCACTTTTTAATCACGATACGACTAAAAAAACAAACTATTTCTTAAAAATAGGCTTTAAAAATATAACTGAAAGTGGTGCAACATTCATTTCAACATGAGCTTTCCATTTACCAATTCCACCCCATTTAGGATTTAAAGTTTTTTCATTAAGTCTATTTTGTCCACCATAAATAAATTTATCACTATTAAACACTTCTTTATAATCAACAAATCTTTGAATTCCTAACTTGTGCTTACTGTAATGTACAGGAGTAAAATTGAAAATTCCAATTATAAAGTCTTCAGGATCCTTAGATTTTCTTACGAAACTAACAATACCTTCTCGGCTATTATCAGCATCAATCCATTCAAAACCGTCATATGAATGGTCTTGTTCCCATAATGCACCTTCTTCTTTATAAAAAAGATTTAAAGCTTTAACAAATCTTTGATGTTCTTCATTTTTTTGTAATTTTAATAAATGCCATTCTAGAGATTCATAAAATCTCCATTCTAATTCTTGTCCTATTTCTGCTCCCATAAATAACAATTTTTTACCAGGATGAGCCATTTGATAACCTAATAATAATCTTAAACTTGCAAATCTATCATTAAGATATCCATGTGTTTTATTTAAAAGAGAATTTTTACCATGTACAACTTCATCATGGGAAAATGGTAAAACATAATTTTCTGAAAAAGCATACATAAATGAAAAAGTAATAAGGTTATGGTGATCTTTTCTAAAAAGAGGATCTAATTCCATATATTTTAATATATCATTCATCCAACCCATATTCCATTTATAATTAAAACCTAATCCATTAACTTCTTTACCTCTTGTTATATTAGGCCAAGAAGTAGATTCTTCAGCTATCATAAGGGCATTTGGAAATTTAAAGAAAATTTCACTATTTAATTTTTGCATAAAATCAATAGCCCATAAATTTTCATTTCCTCCATGAATATTAGTTAGCTCAGGGGAAGGAACTTTACAGAAATCTAAATAGAGCATATTTGAAACAGCATCTATTCGAAGACCGTCTATATGATATTCTTCCATCCAAAATATAGCGTTAGAAATTAAAAAACTATGAATTTCAGGTTTAGAAAGGTCAAAATTACATGTTCCCCATTGTTCATTTTCTCCTAATTTAGGGTTTGCATATTCATAATTAGTAGTTCCGTCAAATCTGTATAACCCATGGGCATCTTTACAAAAGTGACCTGGGACCCAGTCTAAAATAACACTAATATTGTACTCATGAAATTTATCAACTAAATACTTAAATTCTTCAGGAGTTCCATGCCGACTTGTTACAGAAAAATATCCAGTAGCTTGATATCCCCAAGAAGCATCTAAAGGATATTCATTAATAGGCATAATTTCTACATGGGTATATCCCATTTCAGAAACATACTTTGGTAATTCTTCTGCTAATTCTGTGTAAGTTTGGAAACTTTCTTTTTCTTTTGGTTTTTTCCACGATCCAAGGTGTACCTCATAAATATTCATAGGACTTTCATAAGGATTATATTCTTTTTTCTTTTCTTGCCATTTAGAATCCTTCCATTGATAGTTATCTAAATCCCACACAATAGATGCTGTATTAGGTCTTAACTCAGAATAAAGTCCATAAGGATCAGCTTTTAACTGTCTACCACCATCCCAAGAATCGATAGCATATTTGTATTTTGTACCTTTTGTTAATCCATCAATCTGAAGTATCCAAAAATCGTTTTGTTTAATCATTTTATGGTGTTCGATGTTCCAGTCGTTAAAATCTCCTACAACAGAAATTGATTTTGCATTTGGAGCCCATACTCGGAAAGAAACACCTTCTTTATTTAGGTGTGCCCCTAAAAAATTATGTGCTTTAAAATGTTTTCCTTCATGGAAAATATGTCCATCAAATTCAGTTATAATATTTTTTTCTTCTTGATTCATATCCGCTCCTTTTTAACTTTAATTAAAAAAATTATATATATCACAGTATACACGAAGTAAGTCACATACACAAAAAAAATTGATTTTTGTTTAAAAATTTGCTATAATAGTCTAAATTAATTTTGGAGGAAGAAAAGATATGTTATCAAGAAGATATTTTACTTTAAATAATAAATTTAAAACTTTCACCAAAATGGAATTAGTATGCAAAAAAATATTTGCTAGGACAAATGCAAGGGGAAATTGACTTTAATGTTTGATTTCTCTTTTTTTTATTTTAAATTTTAATGGAGGTTGTATCGTGGAAAAAAATATTGCAGAAGTTAAAAGTGTTAGTGAGATATATGGAGAATATTGTTTTGATAAAACTACTCTTAGACAAAGAATTCCAAAAAGTGTATTTAAAGAGTTTTTAGAAGTTCAAAAGGGTAAAAAAGAGCTTACATTAGCAGTTGCAGAAGTTGTAGCCAATGCAATGAAAGACTGGGCAATAGAAAAAGGAGCAACACATTTTACACATTGGTTCCAACCTTTAAATGGTTTAACAGCAGAAAAACATGATTCTTTTATCTCTCCTATAGGTGATGGTCAAATAATTATGGAATTTTCAGGGAAAGAACTTATAAAAGGTGAGCCAGATGCATCTTCTTTTCCAAATGGAGGATTAAGATCTACATTTGAAGCTCGTGGATATACAGCCTGGGATACTACATCTCCAGCTTTCTTAAAAGACGATAATACAGGAATAACTTTATATATTCCAACAGCATTTGTATCATATACAGGAGAAGCACTAGATAAAAAAGTTCCATTACTTAGATCTATGAGTGCTGTAGAAACTCAAGCTCTTAGAGTGTTAAGATTACTTGGAAATGAAGACTCTGAACATGTTATCTCTAGTTTAGGAGCAGAGCAAGAATATTTTTTAATAGAAAAAGAATTATTTGAAAATAGATTAGATTTAGTTCATTCTGGAAGAACTTTATTTGGAGCAAAATTAGCAAAGTCACAAGAATTAAGAGGACACTATTTTGGAACTATTGAAGAAAGAGTAGCAGCATTTATGAGGGAATTAGACCTTGAATTATGGAAATTAGGGATTCCTTCAAAAACAAAGCATAATGAAGTAGCACCTAACCAATTTGAGTTAGCTCCAGTATATAGCACAACAAATGTGGCTACAGATCAAAATCAACTTGTTATGGATACTATGAATAAAGTAGCTAGTAGACATAATTTAGCAGTTTTATTACATGAAAAACCTTTTGCTGAAGTAAATGGATCTGGTAAACATAATAACTGGTCGTTAACTACAGACGATGGGATAAATTTATTTGAACCTGGAAAAAATCCAAGGGAAAATGCACAATTCCTTATATTTGTAGCAGCAGTTATAAAAGCAGTAGATAAATATGCACCACTGCTTAGAGTTTCTACAGCTAGTGCATCAAATGACCAAAGATTAGGTGGACATGAAGCTCCTCCTGCTATTATCTCTATATTTTTAGGAGATGAATTAGAAAGTGTATTTAAGAGTGCAGATGAAACTGTAGAATCGGCAAATAAATTAGAAATAGGAGTAGATGCTTTACCAAAACTTCCTATGGATATAACAGATAGAAATAGAACCTCTCCATTTGCTTTTACAGGAAATAAATTTGAATTTAGAATGCCAGGATCAAGTCAAACAACTTCTACACCAAACATCATGTTAAATACAATTATGGCAGATGTTTTAAAAGAATTTGCTGACGAATTAGAACAAGTAGAAGATAAAACTAAAGGAATACAAAAATTAATTTCAAAAACTTATAAAGAACATAAAAAAGTTATTTTCTCTGGAGATGGATATGGTGAAGACTGGGTAACAATGGCAGAAGAAAGAGGGTTACCTAATTTAGCTTCTACAGCAGAAGTTTTACACCATTATATAACACAAGAAACAATTGATTTATTTGATAGACATCATATTCTTTCAAAAGAAGAGTTAATATCTAGATATAATATCTATGCTGAAAATTATTGTTTACAAATTTCAACAGAGGCAAATATCATGTTAAAAATGGCAATTCAAGATATTTATCCTGTGGCAAATAGATATGCTTTAGAACTTACTCGTGTTATAAAAAATACTTCTAAAATTTTAGGAGAAGAGGCTATAACTACACAAAAACAACATCTTTCTGAAGTAATAAAAAATAATGCTATTTTATTTGAAAAAACAGAAGAATTAAAAGAAAAATTAAAAAAATTATCTAAAATTAAAACAATAGAAGAACAAGTTAATTTTAGTAGAAATGAAATTTTACCTACTATGGAAGGGTTAAGAGCTCCTGCTGATGAATTAGAATTATTAGTAGAACATAAAGAATGGCCATTCCCTACATATGAAGAATTATTATCAAAATTATAATCACAAAAAATCAACTTCCTAGTAAATTAGCTAGGAAGTTTTTTTGTAGTTTTATAATAAACTTTGAAAAACTTTAGAATCAATTGTATAATTTCGTATAAAAGTTAAATTTCTATTTGTGTAATACAAGGGGGTAAAATGAAAAAAATATTGATAGCAGGAACATCTAGTGGAGCAGGAAAAACTACAATAAGTACAGCAATTATGGGAGCATTAGAAAATGTAGCACCATTTAAAGTAGGTCCTGATTATATTGATCCAAAATTTCATGAATTTATAACGAAGAATCCTTCTACTAATCTTGATTTATATATGACAGGAGAAGAGTCAGTAGAATATGTTTTTTATAAAAATAGTAAAGGTAAAAATATTAGTGTTGTAGAAGGAGTAATG
>QNYN01000068.1 GCA_003973585.1 Fusobacteriota bacterium
AATGAAAAAAAGAGAAGTAATTATTCATAATCATCCATCGGGGTATTTATATCCATCAGATGCAGATGTATCAATAGCATCACTATATGCTGACCAAAAAGATGGAGGGTCATATATTGTTAATAACAATGTAGATGATATCTATGTAATGGTAGAGATAAATAAAGGGGAATTAGAAAAAATAGATATTTCTCCTTATTTTGAAGAAAAGGGAATGCTATCAGGGATATTTAAAGGGTTTGAATATAGGGTAGAACAACTCCAAATGGCAAAGCATATTGAAACTGGGTTAAATAGTAAAACTAAAGTTGTAGTAGAAGCAGGAACAGGGACAGGAAAAACTTTAGCATATTTAATTCCAAGTATAGAATGGGCTATAAAAAATGAGAAAAAAATTATAATAACAACAAATACAATAAATTTACAAGAACAACTCCTACATAAAGATATACCTATTGTGAAAAAAGTTTTACCAAAAGAATTTACTTATGTACTAGTAAAGGGAAGGGGAAACTATCTATGTAATAGAAAAGCAGCCAATATAGGTATGAGTGGAAATGCTGAAATAGATGATATGAGTGGATCACAAAAAGATCAAGTTGCTTATATACTAAAGTGGTTTAAATCTACAGAACATGGAGATAAAGGTGAATTACCCTTTGAAGTAGACTATATAGTGTGGGAACAATTTATGAGTGAAACAGATATTTGTGCAGGGAAAAAATGTGCATTTAAAGAAAGTTGCTTTTTCTTAAAGTCTAGGGAAGAAAAGAAAAAAGCAGATGTACTTATAACTAATCACCATATGTTTTTTGCAGATTTAGCTATTCGTAAAGAAGTTGGATTTAAAACAGAATATTCTATACTTCCAGATTACGATTTAGTGGTATTTGATGAAGCTCATAACATAGAAAATGTAGCTCGTGATTATTTTTCATATGAAGCTTCTAAATATTCTTTTAATAAAACAATGAATAATATCCATCGTGTAGGTAAGAAAAAAGATTCAAGTAAATATATAGGATTACTAAATTATTTAAAGAATATAAATCATAAGGATTATGCTACTATAAAAAAAGAGATTATAGAAGAATTTATATCTAGACATATAGAATTAGTAAATCGTGGAAATGAATATTATTCAAATGTAATAGAAGCTTTTTCTGGGCAATCTCAAGGAAATATAAGTTTAAGATTACGAAAAGAAGAATTAAATCACTGGGAGCATTGGGAACGATTAAAAGGATTAGAAGAAGAGATGCTTTTAACATATAATGCCTATATGAGAAGGTTGAAAAGTTTAGGTCGTGTGTTAAAAGATATAGAAGATGAAAATGGAATTATTAGTGATTTTATAAAATATACAGAAAGATTAGAAACATATTTTTCAAGTTATAATTTTATAAAAGAAATGGATGACAAAAATTTTATCTATTGGATTTCTTTAAATGCTAAAAAAAGTAATATAAAATTTGTAGCAACACCATTAAAAATAAGTGATGAATTAGAAGAAGTATTATATAGCAATTTAGACCATATGGTATTTACTTCTGCTACAATGGCTATAAATGGAGATTTTGATTATTTCAAAAAATCTATAGGGCTTACAGAAGATGTTTTAGCTAAGGTGATAGATTCACCTTTTGATTATGACAAACAAATGAAAGTGTATATTCCGAAAGATTTACCTTCTCCAACTACTCGTGGATTTTTAGATGGAATAAAGGAATTTGTCGAAAAAATAATAAATAGAACTAATGGAAATACTTTTTTGTTATTTACTTCGTATTCTACTCTGAATTATCTTTATTTTATGTTAAAAGATAGATTAGAAGAAAGTGGACATGAATTATTTATCCAAGGACAAGCACCTAGAAATCAATTGGTAGATATGTATAAAAGGAGCAAAAAACCAGTTCTTTTTGGAACTTCTTCATTTTGGGAAGGTGTCGATGTAAAGGGAGAAAAATTAACATCGGTAATTATTGTAAAATTACCATTTAAAGTGCCTAGTGATCCAGTTGTAGAAGCAATAATAGAAAATTTAAATGCAGAAGGGAAAAATGCATTTATGGAATATCAAATACCTGAATCAATAATTAAGTTTAAGCAGGGGATAGGAAGGTTAATTAGGAGTCGTGATGATATTGGGGTAATAACTATTTTAGATAATAGAATTATTACTAAAAGATATGGAGCTCTTTTTATGAACTCAATTCCGACTAAAAATATCCATATAAAAAATAGTAATGATATCATATAAAGTTGATATTGGAGGAAAAAATGAAAAAATTTGATTTTTTTGGAAGAAGATTAACAATTGGATTAGAAAAAAAAGAAACAAATGAAAAAAAAGTAAGAAATACTAGTGTATCAAAAAAAGAAATAGTAAGAGAGAGAATGTGGTACTTAATAATAGTTATGATAATGATTATAAGTAGTACAGGATTTGATTATGTATTTAATGAAAGTGTAAAGGAAAATAGTGTAGCTACAAAGGATATAATAGCACCATCAGAAATAATCTATAATGATAAAGAGGCAAAAGAGAAAATAATTAACGAAATAATAAAAAATGCTTCTAAAAATTACATTGAAATAAATGATGTAGAAGATGGAGTAATAGGGAAAGTTGAAGAATTTTTTAAATTATTAAAAACCAATCATAAAGTAACTATAGAAGATATTAAAGAAATAGATAAAAATTTAGATGATGAAGAATTGAGAATTTTATTAAAGGATTTATCTACTAAATCAAATGAAGAATTAGATGAATTAGAAAAAAAATATACAGAAGATATAAAGACCCTATATCATTATGGTATTCGAAAGGAAGATAAATTAGTAAGAATAGACGATGCCCTAAAAAAAGTAGAAATAGATTCTGTAGAAGAAACTTTTATTAGGTTATTTGTTAAACCAAATTATATTTATGATAAAGATCAAACAGTAAAACAATTAGAAGAAAAAATAAAACAAGTAAAAGATGTATCTATAGTAATAACGGCAGGATCAACTATAATAAAAAAAGGAGAGATAGTAACTGCTAAAAAAATAAATATTTTAAAACATGCAGGATTATACGGTAATGTAAATAAAGCAAAAAAATTTACTGGAATGTTCTTCTATTTAATAATGTTATCCATTCTTTTTAAAAGTATTTGTGTGAAGTTTATACCAGATGAAATTGAAAATAAAAGTTATTATAAAGCTATATTTCTCTCTGTGGCCCTTGGATTACTTGTATTTAGATTTGTTAATCCTAGTTTTAGACATATGATTCCTATTGAAACTATATTTATATTATTAGGAATTTTGATAAATGTGAGAACAACTCTGATTATGGGTGGATTTTTAATATTATATTCAATACCACTTACTGGATATAATATGGAATATTTAGTTATTGAAACTCTTAGTTTGATGGGTTCTTTATACTTAATTACTAAAATAAAAAATAGAACAGACATTATAAATACTGGAATATATTTAGGGATGGGAAAAGCAGTGCTATTATTAATTATAGCAATAGCATTAAATTTTGAATTTATAGAAAGTGTATTAAAAGGTGGAAGTTTATTACTTTCAGGGGTATTTACAGGGATGCTAACTATAGCTTTTTTACCATATTTTGAAAATACTTTTAATATTTTAACAAATATTAAATTATTAGAATTAGGAGATTTATCACAACCACTCCTTAGAAAATTGTCGGTAACAGCACCTGGGACATTTCATCATTCAATGATGGTTGCAACTTTATCGGAACAAGCAACAGAGGCTATAGGAGGAAACCATATATTTGCTAGGGTAGCATCTTATTATCATGATATTGGAAAGATGAAAAGACCACAATTTTATGTGGAAAATCAAGCTGATGGAATAAACCTTCACAATAATCTTACTCCTAGCATGAGTACATTAATTATAACTTCTCATACAAAGGATGGAGATGAACTAGGAAAAGAATACAATATTCCAAAAGAAATAAGGGATATAATGTACGAACATCAAGGAACAACTTTATTAGCATATTTTTATAATAAAGCTAAACAAACAGATCCTCATTTAGATGAAAATAATTTTAGATATAGTGGTCCAAAACCTAGAAGTAAAGAATCAGCAGTAATAATGTTGGCAGATTCTATAGAGGCAGCAGTAAGGTCTTTAGATGAAAAAACACCAATAACAATAGAAAGAATGCTGCGTAAAATTATAAATTCTAAAATAGAAGAAGAGCAATTATCAGATGCAGATTTAACATTTAAAGAAATTGAAATAATAATTAAAACTTTTACAAAAGCACTTATGAGTATTCACCATGTAAGGATAAAATATCCAGGACAAAAATAAAAACGCTATAAGATTATAAAAAAGTAAGGAGGCTAAAAGAATTTGAATATAACAGTTGAATTAACAAAAGGAGTTAAAGGGTTTGATGAATTTATTGATTTAGATTCAGTTGAAGACTATATAAAAATAGTATTAGAAGATGAATATGAAAGTGAAAGGGATATATTTGTATCATTATTACTTACAAATAATGAATATATTCAAGAGATAAATAGAGATTATAGAAAAAAAGATCAACCTACAGATGTAATTTCTTTTGCATATTTAGATAATGAAGATGAAGATTTTCAAATAGGGCCTTATTTAATTTTAGGAGATATAATAATTTCTCTAGAAAGAGTAGAAGAACAAGCTAGTGAATATGGACATAATTTTAAGAGAGAATTTTATTATGTATTAACTCATGGTCTTTTACACCTATTAGGATATGATCATATAGATGAAGATGATAAAAAAATAATGAGAAAAAAAGAAGAAGAGATTTTGAAAAAGCATGGGTATAGTAGAGATATGTAATAAAAAGTCTTGCCCAAAGTGGAGTCAGGGGGGAATATGGGAAAAAAGGTAGGAAAAAATAACAGTTTTAGTGAAAGTGTAGGTTATGCTTTAGAAGGAATAGCTACAGCAATAAAAACAGAAAGGAATATGAGAATCCATATCTATATAGCTGTTTTAGTGATTATGTTATGTCTTGTTTTTGGAGTAACTAGTTCACAATTTAAAGATTTAGCTTTTGCTATTTCTTTGGTATTTTTTGCCGAGCTGATGAATAGTGCTATAGAAGCAACTGTAGATATGGTTACAAATAGATATCATCCGTTAGCTAAAAGAGCAAAAGATATGGCAGCAGGAGCAGTATTAATAGTATCTTTTAATGCAGCAGTTGTAGGATATATAATTTTTAGTAAAAAAATAAAACAAGACACTACTCAGCTTTTTGAGTTACTAAAAGCCTCGTATGTAGATACACTTCTACTTATTATATTTGTAGTAGTTGTAGCAGTTTTTATTGTAAAATCTAAATACAAACGAGGGAAGTTACTACACGGAGGAATGCCTAGTGGACATTCTGCAATAGCATTTTCAATGTGGGTAGGAGTATCTTATGTTAGTGAAAGTATAGTAGTTATGATTCTTTCTTTCTTTTTAGCTCTATTAGTTGCTCAATCGAGGATAGAAGGGAGAATACATTCTCCTAAAGAAGTACTAGCAGGAAGTATTTTAGGAACTTTTTTAACTTATATATTGCTAAAATTTATATTTTAAGGTGGTAAAATTATGATAACGGAATTAGATTATCTAGTACTTAGTGGCCTTTCTTATGGAGATTTTAAAGAGGAAGACATTGGATTTACACTAGAAGAGATTATGTTTATAAATAAAGATTCAAAAACTAGATTGATGTCTTTTCCAAATGAAGTATGGCCCTATGGAGGAGCAGATATTTTTGAAAAAACTTTTAATAAATTTTTATGGAAATGGAAAGTTGTTGGAATAATGGATGATACCTTTAGGTATGGGAAAGAAAAAACAGGATTTTATGCCATTGCCTTTGAAAAAAATAATGAAATCGTAATATCTTATAGGGGAAGTGAAAATAGTTCTTTTGGAGAAGCATACAAAGATTTTATAGAAACAGATTTACTTATAGGAATGGATAAAAGACCTAGACAATTTGAACAAGGAGTTGAATTTTATAAAAGAATATTAGAAGAAACTCATGGAAAGATTGTTAGTTTGACTGGACATTCATTAGGTGGAGGAATAGCTCAATATGTAGCTTTGATTTCAGATTTAGAATATAATAAAATACCTAGAGTATTTACTTGGAATGCTATTGGGATAAAAAAAATAGGGATTTTAAGCATAGATAATTTTGTAAAGTTAGACCCTTTAATAGAAAATAAATATCCAGAACTACTAAATAATAAAAACAATTATAAAAAAATAAAAAATTATTATTATACAACATTGATAAAATTATTAAAAAGAGAGGGGTATTTAAAGGGAAAAGAAAGCATAAAAAAAGTTCAAAAATCAGAATTTAAATTAGAAATTGATTCTGAAGTAGAAAAGAAATTTGAAGAACTATTAACAGTAGATAATAAATTTCTTCTAAATTTTTTCAATAAAAATAAAAAAGAAGAAGTAAAATCTAGAGAATTAGTAGTAAGTACAAAGGCACTTTTAAATGATTGTTTTGATCCAAATGAAATTTATAATAGCCTCACTTATGCAAGGGAATTCATTAAAAAATTCAATAAAAATAAAAGATATGATGATTATATAACAAATTTTGTTCATACAGAAGATTT
>QNYN01000044.1 GCA_003973585.1 Fusobacteriota bacterium
TCCTAAAGATATAAAAATCTTAGAAGTAGAGGAAGTTGATTTAGAATTTCATTCTAGATTTTCTGCTAAAACAAGAGCGTATAAATTTATACTAACTCCTAATAGAAGTGTTTTTGAAACAAGATATATAACAGAAATAAAAGATGAAATTAATGTAGAAAAATTATATGAAATAATGAAAGATTTTATAGGAGTTCATAATTTTGATAGTTTTAGGATGACAGATTGTGGTGGAAAAAATCCAGTAAGAGAAATATTAGAAATAAAATGTTCCCAAATAAAAGATGAGAAAATAGAGATTTATATAAAGGGGAATGCTTTTTTAAAAACACAAATAAGAATAATGGTTGGAAGCTCATTAGCAGTTTATTTTGGTGAAAAAGATAAAAATTATATAAAACAAAAATTAAAAGAACCAGATTCTAAAGGGGAAAAAATTATAATTGAAGGATCTGGATTGTATTTAGCTGAAATAGATTATGAGTAAATTATATTTTAGGAGTTTAAAGATGAAATTTTTAGAGATAGGTCCAACAGATAAAAAATATATAAAACAAATTATTGAAATTGAAAAAGAAGCTTTTGGAGAAAATGGTGGGGTAGATGAATGGATTTTAAAACCTATTATTAGGTATGGTAAAACTTATATATTACTTTTAGATGAAGAAGTAATAGGAGTAGCTGAATATATTAGAAAATTTACTGGAGAAGAAGTTTTTTTATATGGGATATCAATAAAAAAAGGTTATAGAAAACATGGCTATGGAAAAAAAATCCTAAAAAAATCCATAGAAGAATTTAGAAAATATAATATAAAAAAAATAACCTTAACAGTATCAGAAGAAAATTTAGAAGCTATAGAATTATATAAAAAATTAGGTTTTAAAAATCAAGAATATTTAAAAGATGAATATGGAGAAGGGATAGATAGATTATTTTTTGTATTAGAGGTATAGTTGTATTAAAAATTTGACAAAAAAACAAAAATAATATAAAATTATATTTATAATGAATACAAAATTAAAAAAAGGAGCGTGAATAATGGAATTAAATATAGAGAAAATGAGTTCTTTTCTAAAGAGTCATGATATAAGACCCTCTTATCAAAGGATGAAAATTTTTGAATATCTAGTAGTTAATAAAAATCATCCTACTATAGATATGATTTATAAAAGTCTTGCTCCAAAAATCCCTACATTGTCTAAAACAACAGTTTATAATACATTAAATTTATTTATAGAGAAAAAAATAGCTATAGTAATCCTAGTAGAAGAAAATGAAACTAGATACGATGCTGATACGAGTATCCATGGGCATTTTAAATGTGAGGAATGTGGGACAGTAAAAGATCTTAATTTAGGGATGGAAAAAATAGATATACCTGAATTAACCGAATTTCAAATAAATGAACACCACCTTTACTTTAAAGGGGTATGTAAAGAATGTTTAGAATCAAATAAATAAAAACTAAAAGTCTCTGAAAAGGGGCTTTTTTTAAAGGAAAAAATAAATAAATAAGTATACTCAATATAGGAAGATTTTTTTAATGAAGGAGGTAGTAAAAAATGGCTATGAATCAAAAAATGTTAGACACTCTAAATGAACAAATAAACAAGGAATTATATTCAGCATATCTTTATTTATCTATGAGTGCTTATTTTACTTCTAAAAACTTACCAGGGTTTGCTAATTATATGAGAGTTCAATATCAAGAGGAAATGTCTCATGCTTTAAAGTTATTTGATTATATTGCAGAAAGAGGAGAAAGAGCAATACTTAAAGAAATAGCACAAGTGAAAACTGAATGGGAAGGACCTATAGATGTATTTGAAGATACTTATAAACATGAGCAATTTATAACAAACTCAATTAATGAAGTTGTTGGAATAGCACATGAAGTGAAAGATTATGCAACTGTAAATATGCTACAGTGGTATATCAATGAGCAAGTAGAAGAAGAATCTCATGTGTCTGCAGTATTAGAGCAATTAAAAATGATTGATGGAAAAGGATCAGGGTTATTCATGTTAGATAGAGAAATGCAAACTAGAGTATTTGTAGATTCAACACAACAAGCATAGTTTGTTAATAAAAATAAAATTTAATATGAGGAGAGATTATGACTATAAAGGGAACAGAAACAGAGAAAAATTTATTGAAGTCATTTGCAGGAGAATCGCAAGCTACTAATAGATATAAATTATATGCTAAACAAGCCAAAAAAGAGGGATTTATTCAAATCTCTGAATTCTTTTTAGAAACAGCAGATAATGAAATTCAACATGCTAAAAGATTCTTTAGATTTTTAGAAGGTGGAGATGTAGAAATTACAGCAATATATCCTACTAATCAAGTAGGAACTACTATTGAAAATTTAAAAAATGCTGCAGGTGGAGAAAATGAGGAATGGACAGAACTATACCCTCAATTTGCAGAAACAGCTGAAAAAGAAGGATTTCCTGAAATAGCAGCAGCATATAAACTTATTGCAACAATAGAAAAAGAACATGAAGATAGATATTTAAAATTATTAAAAAATATAGAAAATGAAAAAGTTTTTGAAAAAGATGATGTTGTAAGATGGAAATGTAGAAACTGTGGATTTGTACATGAAGGAGAAAAAGCTTTAGATAAATGTCCTGCTTGTTTACATCCACAAGGATATTTTGAAGTTAAAGAAAAAAATTATTAATAGCTTATTAAAATTATGGAGGGATATTTATGGAAAAATGGTTATGTGTAGTATGTGGATATGTTTATGATCCAGAAGTAGGAGATCCTGATTCAGGAGTAGCACCAGGAACAAAATGGGAAGATGTACCAGAAGATTGGATTTGTCCATTATGTGCAGTTGGAAAAGATCAATTTGAAAAAATGTAAAAAATAAAAAAAGGAGAATTTCACTGAGATTCTCCTTTTCTATTGGTTTAGTTTTAGTAATCTATTCCTGCTGCCATGATATTATTTATATCAAAGGCATGGCAAGGAGTAACTCCATATACCATTCCACAATGAGGACATTTATATTCCATAGTAACCATTGTAATTTGCTCACCACAGTTGTGACACTCAAATACAGCAGGTACTGGCATAGGTTGAACATTAAACCCCATCATTCTTACTTTATCTACTACTTGCTTTCCATCTTCAAAACTTCCGTTACATCCATCGTGCATATTTTTTCCTCCTTAATTATGTGTAATTGTAAAATTTGCTTCTAATTTATGACCATATCTTAATTTTGTTCTCATTCCTAGTATTACATTATCTAAAGCTTCTAATTTACTTAAAATAGATTTTTCTTCAGCTGAAACTTCCATTACCTTATCTATTCCACCATTACTAATGATGATTCTTTTATCTCCCATAAGGGCAAGAATAGGATCGTGAGTAGCCATAAGAACTATTTTCTCTTCTCCTACTAATAAATCTAAAGCTTTTTTTCTATCAATTCCAGCATTTTCTATTTCATCAATAAGAACAATTGGAGATTTACTAAGAATTGCTACATCGGCAATCATAAGAGCTCTCGATTGTCCTCCACTAAGACTAGTAATAGGAGTAGTTAATTTAAATTTTTCTCCTGCTAATTCATTTGCTTTATTAAAAATATTTTCTATAACTTCAGCTTCATTTTCTACCATTCTACTTTTTGCATGAAGTTCGATAAATTCTTCTACACTAAGGTCCATTACAAAGTTCATATTTTGAGATAATTGAGCTACTAATTTATTTCCACTAGAAAATCTAGTTTCGATATCAAGAGGTTTACCGTCGATTAAAATAACTCTTTCAGTAGGAGTATCAGCATTAGCTCCCCACTCGATGTCTGCTAAAAGTCTACTTTTTCCACTACCAGTAGGACCTACAATAGCAATAATTTCCCCTTTATGAATAGTTAATTCTTCAAAAGTTTCTCTTTCTTTAAACTTATTAAATCCAGGTTTTATAGTAATACTTTGAACTCCTTTATCTTCTGTTACTCCTAAAAAATCTATCATTTGATTAGTATAAACAATAAATGATTCTATTAATTCTTCAGGAATAATAGCCTTTTCCTCAAGAGTTTCTTCATCTAAAAGATTTAAGTGGGCAATAAGTGTTGTATCTTTTGCATCTTCAATATCTATAAGGTGATCAGTTAAAAAATCCTCAATAAAAGGATAAAGTTCTATAAGTTCAGCAACTTTTTTTTCTTCTACTATTTTAATATCTATCATTATTTATCCTCCAAATCTATTTTTCTCACATTTCCCATTTGATGTTCTTCACCAATTCTAGTTTCTCCTAAACAATAAGAACATAAAGCTGAAGGCATAGAAAATCTTAATTTTTTCCCTTTTAAAGTTGTTAATTCTTCGTTTTTACCATAAATAAGTGTTGAAAATTCATAAGCTCCTTGACCTGTTAATCCATTAACATGCATAGTGATAGCACGAGGATTTACCGAAGTAACCCTTGACATAAATACTTCCCTTTCAGCTTGAGAGACGATATCTCCCTTTGTAATAACTACTATATCAGCAGTTTTCAACATAGGACCGATTTTTTTAGGAGTATTAATTCCACTTAAATTATCAATTACACAGATAGCCTTTATATCTTGGATATAAGGTGAACATCTATTACATAATCCAGCACTTTCTGTAATAAGTAAATCTAACCCTTGTTTTATTCCCCATTGAGTTACTTCTTCTATATTACTTACGAAATAATGATCGGGACAAAGTGATGCAGAGAGTCCTTTTTTTACAGGAACCCCTATTTTCTCATATAAAATATCATCGTCTGTATATAGACAGTCAAATTTTACAACTCCTACTTTTACCCCTCTAGATTTTAAATTTTCTATTGTTTTTAATATTAATGCAGTCTTCCCTGATGAGGGAGGACCAGATACAGTTATTAAATTCATCTTACTTTGCCTCCTCAAAAAATAATTTTTCACAGTGTTTTAATATTTTACCAATATCGTTATTTTTTATATAATCCCATCCTACCCACATAAATGTTTTATCTCCTAAATTATTGTCAACATTAGGATTTACAGTAGGGAATAATCCTTGATGAGATAAAATTTTTCCAATTTCTTCTCCAGCAAAAAAGTCTACTAAAGGTTTTAAAGCTTTTTCTTTTGACTTTTTAGTAAGCATAAAGATTGGAGATAAAGCTGCTCCATCTTCAGGCCATTGTGCTACCATTGGTCCACCTTGTCCTGTCATCTTTGTAAAGAAATACGGCATAATAGTAACTGCAGGTACATTTACTTTTAATTTATCAGATTTTACCATTTGTGAAGGATGCATATTTTGTAGTAGAGTTTTTCCTAATTTTCTTACACCATCTTCACCATAATTCTTATAAATACTAATTAATATAGCGTTAAATAAGTCAAAATCAGAAATAGGTAAACTAACTGAATTTTCAAATTCAGGTTTTAATAAATCAGCCCACGATTTTGGAAATGGACGATCTCCTAAAGCATCTGTATTTACTAAAAATACTGCTGGAACTACTGCTAACATAGAATAATCACCATCTGGATCTTGAAGTGAAATATTTTCATTGTTAAAGTCTTTATTATATTCAGTCATTCCTGTAATATCTTTAAAAATTCCCTCTTGTTTAAATTTCCCCATAAGTTCATCTTCGAAAAATAAATCAAATCCAGCTGAAATAAACATATCTGCTAATTTTTCTGGATGGTTAGCTTTTATAACATCTTCTTTTAGCCAGTCTAGACCACTAGAAGCAGCTTTTAATTCATGATTTATTTTCATTCCTGTTTCAGCTTGGAATTTTTTTAATCCTTCTAATAATGGATTTTTAACTGGACAAGGTAAAAGCCCCATTACAGATACAGCATCTTCATTTTTAATATTTTTATTAAGATTAACATCTTCAGAATTTCTATCTTGATCAACCATATCATTTAATAATTCTACAAATGTATCTACATTTATTTTTTTTGTTTCAAGAGCTTTTTGTAGAGTTATTTTTCCAATTGTATTAAGTAATGTTTTGTTATCTAAACCTTTAAACCCTTTTGAATTGAAAAAATCAATTGTTTCAGGATAAGTTGTAACAATTTCTTTTAGAGTCATTTCTTTGTTAATATATTTCATTAGTTCCCACCTCAACTTTTATTTTATGATTTATTATACTATAAAAGACTTAAATTTGTTTGTAACCTATGTTACCAAAAAAACAAAAAACACCGAAATTTAAATTTCGATGTTTATATTCTTATGTTTATATTTTTTTATTCTTTATTCTTTATTCTCAAGTTTTAAGAGGTATAGTTCTTTTACAAGGGCAAATCCTGGAATTGCTATAATTATACCAATAGCTCCAAAAAGTCCACCACCTCCTCCGGCGGCTGGGGGCCTCGGGAAGAGCCCAGAATGGTGCCGCCGAACTGGTGTACCTGGGAGACCTTGTCCGGGGTCAAATCCATCACCTCATGACCATACCCGGGAATAAACCCTTCCAGGCCGAAGCGCACACCCAGGATCGATTCCACGCGGTAATGGTGGTGTGCTTCCATGACGATGGCCCGGATCACGTCGTTCACTCCCGGGCACAGGCCGCC
>QNYN01000092.1 GCA_003973585.1 Fusobacteriota bacterium
TTTCATGGTAGAATGGGATCTATGGAATCAAAAATTTATTTAGCATCACCGTATACAGCAGCAGCATCGGCACTTACAGGATTTATAACAGATCCAAGAAAATTTTTATAAGATATTAGGAGGTTCAAATGAGTAAAATTACAGGAAAAGTTTATGTTTTAGGAGATAATATAGATACAGATCAAATAATTCCAGCAATGCATTTAATTTATAAAGTAAATGATGAGGAAGAATCAAAAGAATATGGTAGATTTGCACTTTCAGGTTTACCAACTGAAATAAAAGAAAAACAACCATTTGTAAAAGAAGGGAAATATGTTTCAGATTATAAAATTATAGTAGCAGGGAAAAACTTTGGATGTGGTTCTTCTAGAGAACACGCACCTTTAGCCTTAGAAAAAGCAGGGATAGAAGCTATAATAGCAAAAGATTATGCTAGAATATTTTATAGAAATTCAGTTGATGGTGGATTTTTAATACCTTATGAGTCAGAGGTTTCTTTAGTTGATGCTTTTTCAACAGGAGATGATGTAGAGGTAGAAGGAGATAAAATCAAAAACTTAACTACAGGAAAAGAATATGTATTAAAACCTTTAGGAGATGTAAAAGAAATAATAGATGCAGGTGGATTATTTAGTTTTGCAAGAAAAAAAGGATTAATTTCTTAAGAATATAAAAATTAGGAGTGAGATAAATGGATTTTAAAATTGCAGTTTTACCAGGTGATGGTATAGGAAGAGAGATAATAGAGCAAGGATTAGAAGTATTACAAAAAATAGGAGAAAAATATTCACACAAATTTGAACTTGTAGAAGGGGATATTGGAGGAATTGCTATTGATAAATATGACAATCCTTTACCTCAAGAAACTATCGATATGTGTAAAAGTTCAGATGCAGTTCTTTTAGGAGCTGTAGGAGGACCTAAGTGGGATAATGTTGCTGGAAATAAAAGACCTGAAGCTGGGTTATTAAAAATAAGAAAAGAATTAGAATTATATACTAATATAAGACCTGCTACAGTTTATAATACATTAAAGGATGCTTCTCCATTAAAGGAATCAATTATTGGTGATGGATTAGATATATGTGTTATTAGGGAATTAACAGGTGGAATTTATTTTGGAGAAAAAGAAAAAGGAGAAGACTATTCTAGTGATAAAATGATTTATCATGAAGATGAAGTTAGAAGAATAGCAATACAAGCCTTTGAAATAGCAAGACAAAGAAATAAAAAAGTAACAAATGTTGATAAAGCAAATGTTTTAGAAACTTCAAGACTTTGGAGAAAAGTTGTTTTAGAAGTAGCAAAAGATTATCCAGATGTACAATTAGAACATTTATATGTTGATAATGCTGCAATGCAATTAGTTATCAATCCTAGACAATTTGATGTAATTGTTACAGGAAATTTATTTGGTGATATATTATCAGATGAAGCTAGTATGATTACAGGTTCTATAGGAATGTTACCTTCTGCTAGTATAGGTGGAAAAATAGGACTTTATGAGCCAATTCATGGTTCAGCTCCTGATATTGCTAATCAAGATAAAGCTAATCCTATTGCAACTATTTTATCTATAGCTATGATGCTTAAGTATTCTTTTAAATTAAATGAAGAAGCAAATGATATTGAAAAAGCAGTAGAAAAGTTTTTAGAAGATGGATATAGAACTTTAGATATAGCAAGAGGATCTGGAAAAGTAGTAGGAACAAAAGAAGCAGGTAGAATTATTTGCGAAAACATAATTAAATAAAATAATAAATCTAGTGCTACAGTATAAGTAGTGCTAGATTTTTTTATTTTCTATTAGGAATGTTAAAGCTTATGTATTAAGAGTTTAGGAAGAATACTTAGAAATATAATAACTTTGCAAATTCTTATTTTTTATTATATAATTTACTTATATTAAAAAAATTTATATACTAAATTTTTCAAGGGGGGATTAGGTAAATATGATAAATGAACAAAGAATTATAAATAATTTTTTAGAGATGGTTAAGATACCGTCACCGTCATTAAAAGAAAGAAAGATGGCTGATTATGTAAAAGAGCAATTGGAAAAATTAGGATTAGAAGTTACTGAAGATAATGCTGGAGATAGTTGTAATGGAAATGCCGGGAATATTATAGGAATTTTAAAAGCCAAAGGAAATAATACTAAAAAAGTTTTATTTAGTGCTCATATGGATACAGTTTTACCGTGTGATAAAATTACTCCTATTATGGAAGATGGAATTATTAAGTCAGATGGAACTTCTGTTTTAGGTGGAGATGATAAAGCTGGAATAGCAGCAATTATTGAAATGATTACTTTATTAATTGAAAATAATTTAGAACATCCAGAAATTATAGTTGTGTTTTCAATAGCAGAAGAAATTGGGCTTTTTGGAGCTCGTGCTATAGATATAAAAAAATATAATCCTGATTTTGGAATTATTATAGATTCAGGAGGGAAACCAGGAGTTATTACTGTTCAAGCTCCTTATGCAGCCAAAGGAAAAATTGAAATTATTGGAAAACCTGCCCATGCAGGATTAGAGCCAGAAAATGGTATTAATGCATTAGTAGTAGCGTCTCATGCTATCACTAAATTAAGATTAGGAAGAGTAGATGAGAATACAACTTCTAATATTGGAGTAGTAACTGGTGGATCAGCTGTAAATATTGTTATGCCTAGTGTTACAATGATGTATGAAGCTAGAAGTTTTGATGGTAAAGTATTAGATGAATTATTAGCAGAAACTAAAGAAATATTTAATGAAGTTGCTAATAAATTTGGAGCTGAATTTAAAGAATCTATAGAAAAAGGATATGATGGATTTAAGATAGAAAATGGAAGTGAAATTTTAGAGATATTAGAAAAAGCATGTAATGAAATTGGTATTGAGTATAAACCTATGAAATCAGGTGGTGGAAGTGACACTAATATTTATAATACAAAAGGTATTCCATCTGTGAATTTAGGAATTGGTATGAGTAAGGTTCATACTAAAGAAGAATTTATAAAAATTGAAGATTTAATAGGATGTACTAAATTATTACTTTCTATTATAAAAAGTGTATAAATGATTTCAAGAAAAAAAAAGACTAAAAAAAAGTTACACTTAATTATTTTAATAGGTGTCATGATAATTTTAACTTTTGCATGGTCAGATTTTATAATATCTAAAACAAATGGATTTTTACTTCCAATAAAATTAAAAATCTATCAAACAAATAATCACATCCATGAATTTTTTAATACTTTTTCTAAAATAGATGAGATTAAAGAAGAAAACAAGCAATTAGAGTTTTCTATAGAAGAACAGAAGTTTATAACTATAGAAAATCAAGAATTATTAAAAGAAAATCAAGAATTAAGAGAACTCCTACAAATGAAAGAAAGAGTCCAATATGAGATGATTGCAGCTGATATTATATTTATAGATTCCTTAAATCCCTATGAAGAAATTAGTATAAATAAAGGAAAAGATGATGGAATAGAGTATAATATGGCGGTAGTTTCTCCAAAAGGTTTAGTAGGTCGAGTAAAAAAAGTTTTTGATAATTACTCACAAGTAGAGTTAATAACATCTGCTAAAAGCTACACTAGTGCCATAGATCGAGATGAAAACTCCCTTTCAATTTTAAATGGTCAAGGAAATGATCTTTTAAAACTAGAAAATGTAGTAGTAAATTCAGATATAGAAATTGGAGATAAAATTTATACTTCTGGAATAAGTGAGATTTATCCTAAAGATCTTTTACTTGGGATAGTTCAATCAATTGATAAATCAGATGAGATATTTAAAGAGATAACAGTAAAAGTCCCTTATAAAATATTTAATCTTAAACATGTTATAATTATGAAAAAAAATAATTAGGAGGAAGTTTATGAAAAAAGTAATACTTCTTATTTTTATAATGAGTATTAGTTTGTTTGGGAAAGAATCAAATGAATTTAAAAAAATAGATACTTTTAAAGCTGTAATTACTGAAACTAGTAATTTAAATAATAAAAAAAGAATTAAAGAGTATGAAGTCTTAGCGCTTTTACCAGATCAACTTATGAAAAAGATGATTTCACCATCTATTAATAAAGGTGAAATATATCTATATAATGGAGAAGATAAAACTATCTATTATCCTATCTTAGATCAAAAGATAACTCAAAAAGTTGATAAAGATGAGAACTATACATTAAAATTTATACGAGATCTTAAATCACAAACTAATGATGGAGATTATAAAATAATAAAATCAAATAACCAAATCAAAGAGATTATCTATAATGATGGAGTAACTATTAAATTTGAATCATTTTCTCAAATTAAAGATATAAACTTTCCTTCTCATGTAAAAATATTTGATGGAAAAATAGAAGTATCAGATTTAGTTATTAAAAATATTGAGATAAATACTCCTATATCAAAAAAGGATTTTTCTATAGATGAAATTATTAAAAACTGATGGTGTAGTTATAAAAAAAGTAGATCATTCTGAAGCAGATAGATCCCTTACTATTTTTACTAAATATTATGGAATGATTAATATCAATATTAAAGGAATTAGAAAATCTAAGAAAAGACATTTAAATGGAGCTGATTTTTTTAGTGTTTCTAACTTTATTTTTTATAAAAAAGAGGAATACTATATTTTAAGTTCTTTTGAGCTTACAGAGACTTTTATGGATATTAGACAGGATTTAGATAAGATAAATATATCTTTTTATATTTTAGAAGTAATAAATTCAATTTTAGTAGAAAATGAAACAAGGGTAAATTTATTTAAGTTACTTGTAAATTCTTTTAATTTTTTAGATAAAAATAAATTACCAATAAAAGATTATCTCCTTATTTGTTATTTTTTAATAACATTAATTAATGAAGAAGGGATTTCATTTCAAATAAAAGAAGGGAACTATTTTGATATAGAAAATTCTATTATTTCTACTACAGTAGCTCCTTACAAATTAACCAAACTTGAAAAAAAAATAATAATTCATTTATTAAATAAAGAAATATCAATAATACAGAGTTTTAAACCCTCTACAACAGAAATAAAAAAACTTATTTCGGTTTTAGAAATATATATTAATTACCATTTAAACACAAAAATAAATTTTAAAAAGTTTTTCTAGGAGGACATATGAATATTGCAAAAATAACAGATTATATTACAGAAGACAGGATTTTACTTGATTTAAAAGCTAAAAATAAAAAAGAGGTTCTTTTAGAGTTGTCACAATTATTAGGAACTTCTGATTCTATTGATGATTATGTAGTAATAGAAAAAGCTCTTATTGAAAGGGAAAAATTAGGAAGTACTGGAATTGGAAAAGGAGTAGCTATTCCCCATGCAAAAACTGATTTTGCAAAAAAATTAACTATTGCCTTTGGAAGATCTAATAATGGTGTTAATTTTAATTCTTTAGATGGAGAAGATGTTAATTTATTTTTTGTCTTTGCATCGCCACTTAGTGATAGTAGAGTATATCTTAGAATATTAGCTAGAATTTCTAGGTTAATTAGAGAAGATAAATTTAGAACAAAATTAATAAATGCAACAAGTCCACAAGAAATTCTAGATATTATAGCTTCAGAAGAGGCATAAAAATGTGGTGTCCATATTGTGGTGCTGTTGATACTAAAGTCATCGATAGTAGACCATGTATAACAGATAATTCTATAAAGAGAAGAAGAGAGTGTATAGTCTGTAAAAAAAGATTTACTACCTATGAAAAAATAGAAACTATACCAATTTTAGTTTTGAAAAAAAATAATGTAAAAGAAGAGTTTAATAAAGAAAAGCTTTTAAAAGGTTTGGAAAGAGCTGTAATTAAAAGAAATATTAATTTAGAAACATTAGAACGATTTGTTTCTGAAATAGAAGAAAACATTAGAGAAAGCAATAATCTTGAGATTGAGAGTACTGATCTAGGAGAACTTGTAATGGAAAAGTTAAAAGAATTGGATGAAATAGCATATATAAGATTTGCATCGGTATATAAAGATTTTTCTGATGTTAGGTCATTTATAAAAGAGATAGAAGGGATGAGCGATAATGATTAAAAATATAATAAGTGGAGCTTGTATAGGAATAGCAAATATAATTCCAGGAGTATCAGGAGGGACTGTAGCTCTTCTACTTGGAGTATATGAAAAGTTAACAGAAGCTATAGGTCAATTTTTAACAGCTTCTAAAAGTAAAAAAATAGAGTTTATCAAATTTTTATCTCAAATATTTCTAGGAGCAGTTATTGGACTTTTAGCCTTTGCTAAAATTATAGGTTTTCTTTATTCGAATTATGAAGAGGCCACAAGTTTTTTCTTTTTAGGATTAATTGTAGCATCATTACCTTTAGTTTTAACACATAGGGAAAATAAAAGCATAACTAACTCAGGAAAATTATGGTTTTTCTTTGGTATGATTATAATGATTTCATTTTCGATTATACAATATTTTTATGGTTCTTCTTCAGAAGTTTCTACAGGTTATAATTTAAATTTAGCCTATAGTATAAAATATTGTATAATCGAAAATGAAATCATTATAATCATACCAAAGAAAAACCATAATTT
>QNYN01000064.1 GCA_003973585.1 Fusobacteriota bacterium
TGCTCCTGGAACTCCTACAGCTAACATCCCTATTCCAGCTAACACAGATTGTATAATAGCAATTCCCACAACACCTGCAACTACACTTTTAATTGTTCTAGCAGCTATGATATGAAAATCTTCTACAAATTCTCCTATTAAAAGTTTAAATATTTTTTGAGCTCCTGTTTTAGAAATCTCTGTATTCATAAGAAACATTCCACTTATCAATATAGACATAATAAATTGTATGACTGTTATAGAAACTCCTGCTGCTACTCCTAAAAATTTAGGAGCAAATTTTTGTAAATAGGGAGCTAATATACCTAATAAATTCATTAAATCCCCAGTTAATAAATTCCATAAAGATTCTATTTTAGGTCCTATTATTGGGAATGTTTTAATGGCGTCATGAATAGGAGGAATTGTTAAAGTTCCTGAATTAAAATTCATTGCTATATTTTCAATTGATTCTATAAATGACTCTGCAAATAAACCTATAGGAACAAAGATTATACTAAATTCCAAAAGAACTATAATCACAGCTGCTAATTTCTCTTTCCCCTTGAATAATTTTGTTAAATTTTGATGAAAAGGATATGCAGCTACTGCTATTATTATACCCCATAGTGTTAACATAAACAAAGGTTTTATGATGCTAAAACTCCAAATAAGTAAAATTGCTATAAAGCTTATTCGAATAAAAATAGTAACAGCAGATTCGACATTGTTATTTGAAAGATTATTATTTTTCATACTTCACCCTCTTTTTTAATTTATTGTATTTACTCTGATATATACTATTGTTATCTAATAATTCCTATAGTTAAATATAAATTTCTATTTTTAGTAGGTAAAAACGAATAAAATTAGTAAATCTAATATAGATATATTGAAGAATATTTATAACTTTGTTATAGGAGGGATTTCTATGGAAAAGATTTATAGGTTTGGGAATGGAAAGGCTGATGGAGGAGCTGAATTAAAAAATTTGTTAGGAGGAAAAGGAGCTAACTTAGCAGAAATGTCAAAACTTGGTATAGCTGTTCCTCCTGGATTTACACTCACTACAGAAATGTGTAATTTTTATACTGAGAATGGAGAGGAAGCACTAAAAAAATTAATTTGGGAAGATGTTAAATCTGAAGTTAGAATAGTAGAAGAAATTTTAGGTAAAAAATTTGGAGATTCTAATAATCCTCTTTTATTTTCAGTTCGTTCTGGTGCTAGACAATCGATGCCTGGAATGATGGATACAGTTTTAAACTTAGGTTTAAATGATCTTATTGTAGAAGGACTTTCTAAAATTACTAATAATCCTAGATTTGCTTGGGACTCATACCGTAGATTTATTCAGATGTATGGAGATGTAGTATTAGGTATTACTCCTAAATCAAAAGAAGATATAAACCCCTTTGAGAAAGTTATAGAAGAAGAAAAAAATAATCTAGGAATAAAAAATGATTTAGAATTTAATGTGGAAAATTTAAAAACTTTAGTTAAAAGATTTAAAGAAATTATAAAAGAAAGATTAGGAATTGAATTTCCACAAGATCCTTATGAGCAACTGTGGTTAGCTATTTTAGCTGTGTTTAGAAGTTGGATGAATGAAAGGGCTATTACTTATAGAGCTATAGAGGGTATTCCTTCGAATTGGGGGACTGCAGTAAATGTCCAATCGATGGTTTATGGTAACACTGGTTCCCTTTCAGGAACAGGAGTAGCCTTTACTAGAAATGCTGCTACAGGTGAAAATTATTTTAATGGAGAATTTTTAATAAATGCACAAGGAGAAGATGTAGTAGCAGGAGTAAGAACTCCTTGGCAAATAACTAAAAGGGAATCTATTAAATGGGCAGAACGAAACAATATTTCTATGGAAGATAGGATAAAGAATCATCCTTCATTAGAAGAATTAATGCCAGAAGTATATAAAGAATTATTTAGAATACAAGAAATTTTAGAAGATCATTATAAAGATATGCAAGATATGGAATTTACCATTGAAAATAAAAAACTTTGGCTTTTACAGACTAGAACAGGGAAAAGAACAGGGGTAGCTATGGTTAAAATAGCTATGGATTTTTATAAAGAAGGAAAAATCGATTCTAAAGAAGTTATTAGAAGGATGAAATTAAGTAAAATTGATGAATTATTACATCCTGTTTTTGATGATTCTAAAAAAACAACAGAAATTTTAACGAGGGGATTACCTGCAGCTCCTGGTGCAGCAGTTGGACAAATAGTATTTTTTGCTGATGAAGTAGAAAAATATGAAAAAGCTATCTTAGTTCGATTAGAAACTTCTCCAGAAGATATAAATGGAATGAATTTAGCTCAAGGTTTTTTAACTGTTCGTGGTGGAATGACTTCTCATGCTGCTGTAGTTGCCCGTGGAATGGGAAAATGTTGTATTGCAGGTGCTGGAGAAATAGTGATAGATTATAAAAAGCGTAAATTTAGAGTAGGAGATAAAGTGTTTAAAGAAGGAGATTATATTTCCCTTGATGGTAATACAGGAATAGTTTATGGTGGAAAATTAAAGACTAAACCTCCTAAATTAAATGAAGATTTCAATGAAATTTTAGAAATTGCAGATAAATTATCTAGAATGGAAGTAAGAACAAATGCTGATACTCCTAAAGATGCTAAAAAAGCTCTTGAATTAGGAGCTCGTGGTATTGGATTATGCAGAACAGAACACATGTTTTTTGAAGCAGATAAAATTAGAGCCATGAGAGAAATGATTTTAGCTTCTAATTCTATAGATCGTGAAAAAGCACTAAATAAAATGTTACCACTTCAAAAACAAGATTTTATAGGTATCTTTGAAACTATGGGTTCTCGTCCTGTAACTATTAGATTATTAGATCCACCATTACATGAATTTTTACCTCATACAAGGGAAAGACAAGAAGATTTAGCCCATGAACTTCATGTTCCAGTTGGTATTATTCGTGAAACAGTAGAACACCTAAAAGAATCTAATCCAATGTTAGGACATAGAGGGTGTAGATTAGGAATTACTTATCCAGAAATTACTGTGATGCAGACTCGAGCAATTATAGAAGCAGCAATAGAAGTGAAAGAAAAAGGAATAGATGTATTCCCTGAAATTATGGTTCCATTAATTGGAAAAGTAGAAGAATATAAATTACAAAGGGATTTAATAGTTGCTACAATAACTAAAGTTTTTAAAGAAACAAATAATAGTGTTAAATTTAAAATAGGAACTATGATCGAAGTTCCAAGGGCAGCTTTAACTGCAGATAAAATTGCAAATGAAGCAGAATTCTTTTCATTTGGTACAAACGATCTTACTCAAATGACCTTTGGATATTCCCGTGATGATACAGGAACATTCTTACCTACTTATCTAAAAGAAGGTATTTTAGAAGTTGATCCTTTTAAGGAGTTAGATACAGAAGGAGTAGGAGAATTGATGAAAATAGCTAGTTCTAAAGGACGAAATGCTAACAAAGATTTAGAAATAGGAATTTGTGGTGAACACGGAGGAGATCCAAATTCCATTAAATTTGTAAATGATTTAGGTTTTGACTATGTAAGTTGTTCTCCTTATAGAGTTCCAGTGGCACGACTTGCTGTAGCTAAAGCAGAAGTTGAAAAAGAATAAAAAAAGCTAATTAAAGATAAAGTGGATAAGTAAATTTATTTATTCACTTTATTTTTATGTCAAAAAGGTGTATTATGTATTATATAAGAATTAATTTAACTATTTTTTTACAATTATTTAATAAAAAATGTGAGGTGGAACTATGAAATTATCAAGTTATTTAAATCCTAAATGTATTTATTTTGATTTAGAAGGGAATACAAAGGAAGAAATTATTATTCAAATGATAGAAAAAACAGCTAAAAATGACAAACAATTTAGTAAATCTATGGAGGTTATAAAAGAGGCAGTTCTTGAAAGAGAAAGTGAAGTTTCTACTGCTGTAGGTAGTGGGATACTTATTCCCCATGCGAGGGTAGATGGTTATGATAATATTTTACTTTCTATAGGTATTTTAAAAGAACCTATTGAATGTGAAATGGCAGATTTGAGAAGTAAAGATATGGTAAAAATATTTTTTATGATTACGGCAGAAACTTTAAAAAATAAAGTTATGTTAAAAATTATGTCTTCTATTACAAAAATTGCTTTAAAAGATAAACCACTTTTGGATAAATTAATAAATGCAAAAAGTAGTCAGGAAGTATTTGAACTTTTAAGCAATATTGATGTAAAAACTAATACAAAAATTACAGCAGATGATGTCATGGATCCTACAATAAAACCTGCTAAACCGTCTGATACTTTAGATGAAATAGCTAGAAGACTTATTACCGAGCAAAAACCAGGATTTCCTGTAGTTGGAGAGGATAATAAATTTTTAGGAGAAATGACAGAAAAAGAGTTGATCTCATATGGTATGCCAGACTATACCTCTGTTATGAGCAACTTAGACTTTTTTACTATTGGAGAACCCTTTGAAGAATATTTAAAAAATGAGAAAACAACGACAATATCAGAACTTTATAGAAAAGAAACTATTAATGTTGATAGAAATACTCCTATTATGGAAATATGCCTTCTTATGGTAAATAAAGGTTACACGAGGATATATGTGGTAGAAGATGGCAAATATTACGGAACTATTTTAAGATCTCATATTATCAAAAAAGTTTTACACATTTAATTTTTAGGAGGCTACAATGCAATTAGCAGTTGGTTTAATTATATTTATTACAACATTTTATTTAATTATTACAGAAAAAGTTCCAGGGCCTATAGCAACTCTTTTAGGAGGACTTTCTATGGCTTTAGTAGGAATTATCAATGAAGAAGAAGCTCTTCATGCTATAGGTTCTAGACTAGAAATCTTACTTTTATTAGTAGGGATGATGATTATAGTTCATTTTATATCGGAAACAGGAGTTTTCCAATATTTAGCAGTAAGAGCAGCTCAATTAGCTAAAGGAGAACCATTTGTATTATTAATATTATTATCTATAGTAACAGCAATATGTTCAGCATTCTTAGATAATGTAACGACTATTTTACTTATGGCACCTGTATCAATATTATTAGCAAGTCAATTAAAAGTAGATCCTTTTGTGTATATTATGACCCTTATTATGGCAGCTAATATAGGTGGATTAGCTACATTAATAGGTGATCCTACTCAACTTATTATAGGAGCAGAAGGTAGTATAGGATTTAATAGCTTCTTATCAAATACAGCTCCTATGGCTATTATTTCCTTAGCTATGTTAATTGGAACAGTTTATTTAATGTATGGTAGAAAAATGAAAGTTTCACGGGATCTAAAGGCACGAATTATGGAACTAGATGCTTCTAGATCATTAAAAGATATAAAGTTATTAGAAGAATCAGCAATAATTTTTGCAGTTGTAATATTTGGGTTTTTAATGAATAACTTTATAGATAGAGGGTTGGCTATTATAGCACTTTCTGGAGCAGTTGTTTTAATATTAATTACTAAAAGAGATCCAGTAGAGGTATTTAAACATGTAGAATGGGATACTTTATTTTTCTTTATGGGATTATTTATGTTGATTCAAGGGATAGAAGCTACAGGAGTTGTAGACTTAGTAGGAGATAGAGTTTTAGAGATAGCAGATGGACATCTACATTATGCAACAACTATGGTTTTATGGATTTCTGCAATTTTTACATCTATTATAGGAAATGTAGCTAATGCTGCAATGGTGTCGAAGATTATTCATGTAATGGCTCCCACATTTCACGGTCAAAGTACAATTTCACTTTGGTGGGCATTATCTATGGGATCTTTATTAGGAGGAAACCTTACAATTTTAGCTTCTGCTACTAATGTTGTTGCTATCAATTCAGCTAATAAAGCTGGGTGTAAAATAACTTTTGGAAAGTTTTTAAAATTTGGAGCTATTATAGCAGTTCAAACTTTGGTTGTAGCTAATGTTTATTTGATGGTAAGATATTTTTAGGAATTTATTTTAAATAACAATCCATAATTTTTTTAATTAGATATTTTATAAAAATTAAATTTTATAATTTCCTAGATAACATAAAAAGACTGTAGAAAAATGTCTACAGTCTTTTATTTTATGCGTTTTGTACGCTTTTTACTAATTTTTTAGTTCCACCAAAATTAACAATTGATAATATAAAGAATAAAGCTATACTTGATAAGTTAAATATTGCCCAAGGTAAATATTCTAATGTAGGTACTCCTAATGTTCCAGACATAAATATAGCTGTTACATGCCATGGAAGTAGTGACTCTAAAACTGTTATTCCGTTTTCCATGGTTCTTGATAATAAGTTTTTAGGTAATCCTTTATCTTCGAAAGCTTCGTTATACATATCTCCAGTTGTTAATATTGAGAATTGTCCATTTCCTGTTAAACCATTTAATATAGCTGCACTTCCGTAAGCTGAAAATATTAAACTTAATCTTCCAGTTACAACTTTTTCCATA
>QNYN01000183.1 GCA_003973585.1 Fusobacteriota bacterium
TATTCTTTAGCACTTTCTACTACCATTTCAATAGCCATTTTATGTTTTTTGGGATTTTTTACTATTCCACCTTTTTCTATATTTTCTCTTCCTACTTCAAATTGTGGTTTAATTAGAGCCATTAATTTTGTATTTTCATTCATAAATTTAATTAGATGAGGTATTACCTTAGTTATAGATATAAAAGATACATCCATAACAATAAAATCTATTTTGCTATTATCAATATCTTCTAAAGTCAAGTCTTTAATATGTGTTCCTTCTATAGATTTAACTTGCTCATGATTTCTTAGTTTCCAATCAAGTTGATTTGTACCTACATCCATAGAGTAAACAAAAGTTGCTCCATTTTGTAATGCACAGTCTGTAAATCCACCTGTAGAAGCTCCTACATCTAATATTGTTTTACCATTAAAATCTAAACCCCAAATTTTAATAGCTTTTTCTAACTTAAGTCCACCACGACTTACATATTTTAAAACTTCACCTTTAATTCTTATTTCAGGAAGATCTTCAGTCCATTTTATTGTAGTACCAGGTTTTTCTATTTTTTTATTATCTACTATTACAACTCCTGCCATTACAGCTCTTTTAGCTCTTTCTCTAGTTTCAAAAAAACCTTGTTGTACCAAGAGCACATCTATTCTTTCTTTCATTAAATACCTCTCTACTTCTTTATAATCCTCTATCAAAAATCTTATTATCATTAAAATATTTAAATAACTCACATTGAATTACTAATTTTTCAAAACCTATTTTATTTACTTTTTGTATTAAACTCTTAGTTTCTTTTATTCTTTTTATAAAAAATTCATCTCCTATGATAATTTTTTTATTAGCATTGTAATAACTAAGTAATTGCTTATTATTTTTTAATTTCAACTCTACTTTTGCTCTTTTCAATCTATCTTTTATAATTCCACTAGTTATATTTAATTTCTCTTGAATTTCATCTAAAGAATGACCTTTAGCCATTAATTCCACTATTTTATCTGCACCAATAGGATTTATCCTATGATATTTAGCTGAATATTCATCAGCTTTATGAACCATAAGTGCTTCTTTTGTAGAAGGGCTAACTCTTCCCCATCTACCATGGTGTGATAAAACAATATGAACTATCTTTCTTTCTGTATTATGATCTAAAATAAGCCCTGTTTTTTGTTCCATTTCTTTTAAAATTCCTTGAGCTTCCTTTCTTATTCTATCAGGTTTTTTTAACATTACTTGACTATGAGATAAAGCAGAATCTCCACCTGTAGCCCTTATTGTTGCCTTTGAAGTATCATGTATTATTATCCCAACTAACATTGCGAATAAATCTAACTCTTCAGAAGCTCTTTTCAAATTTCTATAAGATCTTTTTAAATCCCTTATTGCTATTTCTAATACATCATATGTATGAGTTGTAACAGAAACTCCTAAATCTTCAATTTCTTTCAATTGATCAATTATAGGAAATTCTAGAAGCGTTTCTATATATTCTTTTGCTTTTTTATTAATATTTTGCATTTATACACCTTTCAATCTCATTTATAAGAGGCTCACCTCTAAGTCCTAATTCTTCTAAAAGTTCTCCTCTTTTTCCATGGGGAACAAAATCTGATTTTACCCCTAATCTAAATATTTTACTGTTAATATCCATAGTGTTTAACTCTTCTAAAAGATAACTTCCAAAACCACTTTTTAATTGTCCTTCCTCTATTGTTATTATAGTTTTATAATTACTAAAATTCTTTTCTATATACTTATTATCCAAAGGTCTAATTGTTGAAATTCCTACTATTGTAGGAGATATTCCTCTATTATTTAACTCTTTTTCTATACTTATTATTTCCTTTAACATACTACCAACAGCTAATATCAAAGTATCTTTACCTTTTTGTATATCTTTCCATTTTCCAAATTCAAATGTAGGAGTATCGTAATCCCAAGCACTATCCCGTGGAATTCTAATGGCAAGGGGACCTTTTTTATATCTCACAGAAAAATCTAATATTTCCTGAAATTCTTTTGCATTTGTAGGAGCTAATATATTTATCCTTGGTATCGTTAATAAATAAGAGATATCATATAATCCTTGATGGGTTTTTCCATCTTCTCCTACTATTCCAGCTCTATCTAAAATAAAATTTACCGATAAATTTTGTATAGAAATATCATGGATAATTTGTCCATAAGCTCTTTGTAAAAATGTAGAATAAATTGCTACATAGGGTAATTTTCCTTGCGTTGCAAGTCCTCCTGCAAAAGTTACAGTATGCCCTTCTGCTATTCCCATATCATAAGCTCTATCTTTAAATTCATTAAAATAATCAGATAACCCAGTTCCTTTTACCATTCCACAACAAAGAGCATAAATATCTTTATTTTTTCTTCCTAATTCAACTAATTTATCTCCAAATACTTTAGAATAAGAGATGTTTCCTTTAGCTGTTTCACCTGTTGCCATATTAAATGGAGAAATTCCATGAAATTTTTCTGGATTCTCTTCTGCTGGTAAATACCCTTTACCTTTTTTAGTTTTTACATGTAAAAATAACGGCCCTTTTAAATCTTTAGCCTTTTCTAATGTTGATAATAATTCCTCAAAATTGTGTCCATCTACAGGTCCTATATATTTAAATCCTAACAATTCTGACATACTTACAGGTGCTACTATAGTTTTTACCCCATGTTCTACACGACCAATTAAGTCAGCAATTCTATTACCAATTTTTCCTCGTCTTACTATATTTTCTACATCACTTTTTAGTTCTAGATAAAACTTACTTCCCATAGCACGACTAAAAAATTTAGAAAGTGATCCTACATTAGTTCCGATAGACATTTCGTTATCATTTAAAATAACTATAATATTTTCGCATTTGCCACCCATATTATTTAAGGCTTCTAAAGAATGACCATTAGCCATAGATGCATCACCTATTACTACTATTACCTTATTTTCTTTTGAAGCAGTAGCTATTCCAAATCCAGCTGATAATGCTGACCCTGCATGGCCTGATATAAACTGATCATGAATGGATTCTTCTCTATCGGTAAATGGTCCTATCCCATCTTTTTGACGAAGGGTATGAAATTCATCTTCCCTTCCTGTTATTATTTTATGTACATAAGATTGATGTCCTACATCAAATAAAATCTTGTCTTTAGGAGAGTCGAAAACACTGTGTAGTGCAAGTGTTAACTCTACAACTCCTAAATTAGGACCTATATGACCACCATTTTTACAAGCAGTTTTTATCAATATTTTTCTTATCTCATTAGATTTTATTGTTAATTCTTCTATTAACTTTTTTTTATCCATCTAAATCCCCTAATTAAGCTTTATTAATTATATCCTTTTTAAATCTTCTGATATTACTGGATGATCTTTGTTTTCTTTAAATAAAGTTATTATTCTTCCTGTTATCCCTACTACTTGACATCCACTTTTTTCAGCTAATTCAGTTGCTAATTCTCTTTTATCAACTTCTGAATTTTGTAAAATTTTAACTTTAATTAATTCTCTTTTATCTATTGCATCTAAAATACTAGAAATTATATTTTCACTAAATCCATCTTTTCCTACTCTTACTAAAGGTGACATATCATGAGCTACTTTTCTCAAATATGCTCTTTTTTTACTATTTAATTCCATTTTTTATTACTCCTTTTTATTATGGTAACTGCAAGTTACCATTATGTCTTATTGATTTAATTATCCTGAATTCACTATTACTAAATACTAAAAATTTTAAATTATACTTCCATTACAATTGGTAAGATAATTGGTGATCTTTTAATTTTTTCATAGAAGAATTTATTAGCTACATCTTTTGTTATTCCTTTTAATGTAGACCAACTTCTTTTGTCTTCTTCTTTTACTTCTTCTAATTTTTCCCTAATAATAACTTTAGCTTTTTCAATCATAATATCAGCATCTCTAGAATATACAAATCCACGAGTTACAATGTCAGGTCCTGCTAATATTTTCCCAGTAGTTTTATCTATTGTTAATACTATTATTACAACTCCATCTTCTGCTAATTGTTGTCTATCTCTAAGTACAACTTTTCCGATATCTCCTACTCCTAAACCATCAACTAAAGTTATACCTGAAGTAACTTTTCCTGCTAATTTAGCATATGATTTTGTTACTTCTACACGGCTACCATTAGTGGCTATTATTATTTTATCTTCAGGAATTCCTGTTTCCATTGCTGTTTTTTTATGAGCTATAAGCATCTTATAATCACCATGTACTGGCATGAAATTTTTTGGTCTAACTAAATTTAACATCAATTTTTGTTCATCTTGAGAACCATGTCCTGAAACATGAATTCCAGCTATTTTTTTAAATACAACATCAGCATCATTTTTTAATAAATTATTAATGTTATTGTATACAGCTCTTTCATTTCCAGGGATAGGAGTTGCAGATATAATTACTGTGTCTCCCTTTCTTATTTTTATATGCTTATGCATATTTTTAGCTATTCTAGATAATGCTGCTAACGGTTCCCCTTGAGTTCCTGTACATAATAAAACTACTTTTTCATCAGGTAATTTTTCTACTTGTTTTAAACTTACCATGATTCCTTCTGGTAATTTTAAATATCCTAATTTAGAAGCAATATCAAATACTTTTACCATACTTCTTCCTTCTACAGCTATTTTTCTGTTTACTCTATTAGCTTCATTTACAATTTGTTGTAATCTATAAATATGAGAAGCAAAAGATGCAATTATAACTCTTCCAGTTGCCTTTTCAAATTCTTTTCTTATAGATTCTCCTACACTTCTTTCAGAAGGTGTATATCCTTCTAATTCTGAATTTGTACTGTCTGAAAGTAGTAAATCTATTCCTTCATCTCCTAATTTTGCTAACCTACTAAAATCTACTCCATCTCCATCTACTGGTGTTAAGTCGATTTTAAAATCTCCTGTATGTAATACTTTTCCTGCTGGTGTTTTTATACAAATTGCATATGCATCAGCGATACTGTGAGTTACACTTATAAATTCTACTTCAAAATATTTTCCAATTTTAAATTTACTTCTACCACGAGCTTCTTTCATTTTAGGAGTAAATTTTCCAAAGGCTGATTTTTCAAATTTTGATTTTGCTAGAGCTAATGCTAATTTTCCTCCATACATTGGAATATTATGATCAATAGTTTGATATAAATAAGGTGTTCCTCCAATATGATCCTCATGACCATGGGTAATTAGAAGTGCCTTTACTTTATCTTTATTACTAGCAACATAACTATAATCTGGGATTACTACATCTATTCCAGGTAACGCTTCGTCTGGAAAAGCAATTCCTGCATCTACGATTACAATTTCATCTCTATATTGAAATAAAGTCATGTTTTTTCCGATTTCATCTAATCCACCTAAAGGAATAACATATAATTTTTCCTCTTTTTTATTCTTTGGTGCAACCGTACTTTTAGGAACTATCTTTTTAGTTCCTTTATGTACTTTTTTTCTATGTTTTATATCTTTTATAGAATCTTTAGTCATCCCTTCTTTTTTCACTTTTGGTTCACTTTTTATATTTTCTGTTTTCTCCGTTAATTTTTCAGTATTTTGTTTATTTTTTTTAAAGAAAATACCGGCTTTTTTTATAGGAGTCTTAGAGAAAGCAGTTTTGCCTTCTATCCTTTTGTTCATGTTTTCCCTCCTTAATTTTTAAGAAAAATTCTTAAAAATCATACAATTATAAAACTAAAAAAACTCTTTAGTTTTTTAGTTTTATTTACACTAGTTATTATATTGTTATAATTATTTATCATTTAATTTATTTTCAACTTTTTTATTCTTTTTTTCTAAATATGCATCAATAAACACTTTTGCTACTTCTCCAGCAATTCCTCCACCATGTCCTCCACCTTCTGCAAATGAAGTAAATGATATTTCAGGATCTCCTACTGGAAAATACCCAGATATCCAACCATGAGTTACTTTATATTTTGAATTTTGAGCTGACCCTGTTTTAGCTGCAATTTTTAGTCCCTTGGTTCTAAGAACTTTAGCAGTTCCTTTTTTTCCTTCTATTACTTGAATCATCCCTTTTTCTATTTCATCCATATACTTTTTCTTGTAAGGTACAGTTTGTTTTTCTACCTCTATTTTTTTTATTGTACCATCACTTTTTACTATTTTATCAACTAAATGTGGTGTATATGTATACCCTTTATTAGCTAAAATTGCATAAGCATGTGCCATTTGAAGTGGTGTTACTAATAGATATCCTTGCCCTATAGATAAATTTATTGAATCTCCAGTATACCATCCTTCTTTTAATCTTTTTTTCTTCCATTCTTTATCAGGTAATAATCCAGGTTTTTCTCCTGGTACATCTATCCCTGTTAATTTACCGATTCCAAAACTATCGGCTACTTCTATCATTTTTTTACTTCCAAATTCATTGGCAGCACGATAATAATAATAGTTTACCGACTC
>QNYN01000034.1 GCA_003973585.1 Fusobacteriota bacterium
GAATATAATAATCTCTTACTTTTTGAGGACAATATGGTCTTATTTTTCTAATAATATTGTGATCTAAATAAAGATAACCAATATTATCTTTTGTTATATTATTTTTTGAGATATTATTTTTTCTATAATGAAAGAATTTATATTTATCTTTCAAATTATCACTTGTTTCATAGATATGATCTTCTTCAAAAAAATCTTCTATTTGTGATTTATCTAAAATATATTTTCCTTCCCAAAGGATAGTTCTAAAAACTTTTTTTACATCTTCATCTAAATCATTAAAAATCGCTATAAATACATCTTTTTTATAAAAAGCTTCTTCTAATAAATTTGTAAAAACCGATTTATTAGTTTTTTCAGAAAGTAATGATATTTCAAAAATATTTAGATGAATACCGATATATCCTTCAGCGATCCAGTCTATAAAATAATATTTATATAAACTATATATTCCATCTTTAGTATAAAAATCTGAAATAGATTTTCGAAATGTTTCACGATTTATTGCCATTTTGGTTACACTCCTAATATAAATTCAATATCTGATTCACTTAGACTTTTAACTTCAAGGGTATCTGTAGTTATAAGACTATTAAATAATTTATTTTTTTTCATTTGTAAACTTAGTATTTTTTCTTCAATAGTACCCTTTGTAATGAGTTTATATGCAAATACAGTTCTGTCTTGCCCCATACGATAACTTCTGTCAACAGCTTGATCTTCAGCAGTTTTATTCCACCATGGGTCATAAATAAATATCTTATCTGCAGCAGTTAAATTTAAACCAACTCCTCCAGTTTTTAAAGTCATAGTAAAAACTTTACAACTTTTATCATTTTGAAATTTATTTACTAGTTCTTGTCTATTTTTTGTAGCTCCCGTCATTGAAAGGTGATTAATATTATTCTTTTTAAGTTCTCTACATATATTTTCAATAGAATTTATATAATTTGTAAAGACTAATACTTTATGTCCATTATCTACAGCTTCTACTATATTATCTACAAGAATTTCAAGTTTAGCAGCTTTTACCATTCCCTCACTTTTGGATTCAGGACAACTAGCTAATTGTCGTAGTTCATTTAGAGCTTGTAAAATGAATATTTGACTCTTTTTAATTCCATGTTCGTTTAATTTTTTATTTACTAAAGTATGATAAAAACTTCTTCTTTCTTCATATAATTTTTTTTGAGAATCATTCATTTCTACATATAAAGTTTTTTCTATTTTATCAGGAAGATCTTTTAAAACTTGTTTTTTGACCCTTCTTAAAATAAAAGGATATATTTTTCTTTTTAATTCTTCAATTACTTCTAAATCATTATCTTTTTGAATAGGATTAGCATAGTAATTATTAAATTCATCAGGTCTTCCAAACATTTGAGGATTTAAAAATCTAAATAATGAGTATAATTCTCCTAAATTATTTTCAACAGGAGTACCACTTAAGGCTAATCTTTTTTCGGAATTTAAAAGCATAACAGCCTTTGTTATTTGAGAACTAATATTTTTAATATTTTGAGATTCATCTAAAATAACTGTTTCAAATTCCTTTTCCTTAAGTAACTTTATGTCATTACGAACAGTTCCATAAGTAGTTAAGATAATGTTACAATCTTCTACTTCACTAAAATCTCTATTGTTTCCATAAAAGATTCCCACTGTTAAATCCTCACAGAATTTTTTTATTTCACTATCCCAGTTAAAAACTAAACTTTTTGGCATTATAATCAAAGAAGGCTTTTTAGCTTTTTTTATGAGATAGATATAAGCTAATATACTAATAGTTTGAATAGTTTTACCTAATCCCATATCATCAGCAAGACATCCACCTAATTTATTTTCAGTAATATAGTATAACCATTTATATCCATATTCTTGATAATTTCGTAATGTAGCATTTATTATAGGAGCGGGAATATCTAATTGGTCTATATTATTCAAATCTCTAAATATTTCTCGTCCACCAGTAATTTGGCTTTTTGTAGTTTTATCGTCGATTAATTCTTCTATTATAGGAAGATCAAAAAAGGAAACTTTTATCCCTTTTTTTGATTTGTTATTTTTAAATAATCTTTCTAATTTTTCTATATATTTTTTATTAATTAGAGCATTAGTACCATCACTTAAGACAACATAGGAATCTTTTTTATATTTTGAAATTAAATCTAAAATAGAAAATTTCTCCCCTTCTATCTCCAAATGAGCATCTCCTTCTAAAAAATCTATATTATGAGATAAATTAGCTATTAATTTTGGTTTAACAGTCCTAATTTTATATTTTTTTAATTTATCTGTTCCTATAAATTTATATTTTGAAACAAGATTGAGTAGTTCCTTACTAATAAACTCTTTAGCAAGATTTTCATTTAAAATTATTAAATTTTCTTCTACATAATAACTTTCTTTTAATTTGAGTTTCCTCTGATATTTAATTAAAATTTTGATGATTTCTTCCATACTATTAGCCATAGTTGAAATATCAATTTCACAAATAGAAATAATTTTTTCCAGTGAATTAATCAACACAACGGTCTTTATATCATCATCTTTGAGCATATTATATGTTACAGTTGATATTTCAAATCCAAATCTTAAATATAAACTTCGATCTTTAGAAATTTTTTCTATAATAATCTGAGGATTAAAAGACTTTTTTTGTAAAGTTTCTACTCTATAACCTTCATAATCTATTTTTAAATTATCAAAATATGAATTAGTGATAGTTAAAAATCTTTCTATATCTTTTTTTTGTATTTGAGTATTAAGATCAAGGGCATTTAAATAGTTTTCCCCAATATTTTTAATATGATAAATTTTATTTTTTCTAAGGACATATTCTTCAGTTAAAAATTGAAAGTTATCATATTTATCATCTAAAATTAAACTTACTTTAATATTTTCATCTTTTTCTTCTAATTTTAAAGAAATTTGTCTTGTATTTTCTCTAGTACTTATATGTGCTAAATCTTTTGTAATAAAAAAATTACTTTTCCTTAAAAGGTTAAATAAAGAAGGATTATCTTCTAAAAAAATTAAGTCAGAGTCATTATCCCATGAGATATTAAAAAGATTATGTTCATTGATAAGATCTATATTAGACATTATTTCTAGAGTATTTTTATCTGTTTGAAGGGGGCTAACTGGAAGTATTAATTCCTTTCCCTCTTTATCTACTAATTCAATATAAGCTTTATTTTCAAAAAAATTAAGCTTGAAATATACTGTGGTTTTATTATCAGTGTTATTAAAAAAATTATTAAACATACTTCACTCCGTTCCAAAAATATAATGTCTATCAAAGCTCATTATATCAAATTTTCTAAAGTTTTTCAATTGTAATAAAAAAAGGCTTTTCAAAAAAAAAGTAGGAAGCATTGCTTCCTACTAGATTATTTTACATATTTTACAGGATGTTTTGCACCTGGAGCTTTTATAACAATAAGTTCTAAAACTTCTTCATGTTCATTTCTAACATGCATTTTGGTATTATAAGGGATTTTAATAAGAGTTCCTTTTTCATATACTGCCGTTTCTTGCTCTTCTAGAGTAAGTGAAAGCCGACCTCTAACAACAGTCATATGAACTATAGCATTAGCATAGTGAGGAGCTAATCCCTTTCCTTTTTCAAAAATCATATGAATATAGTTTAAATCCTTTTCTAAAATAGGTTTTTCTACGAGAGTTTTATCTCCTGTAGACAGTTTAAATACTTGTTCAATCATTGTAATTCCCCCTTTTACTTTTTATTTTTCTTTAAAATTACCATCTTTATCTCTATTTAAAATTAATTCATCTAACTCTTCTCGGCTATAATGAATTACTTTCAAATCATAAAATTTATAAAATGAGTATCCAAGAATTCCCCATGCAACAACTATAATTGTAGAGGCAAATGAAAGGGAACTTTTTAATCCTGGAATTAATAATAACATTAAAAATATTACTCCTGCTACAGATCCAAATACAGATGGTAGATAAATTTTTCCATATTCTTCTTTATATAGTTTATAAGAAGATAAACTTGTATATAGATATCCAATAGATGCTCCTACACTAGAAGTTCCAACAATCCAGCTTAATACATTTCTTCCAAACCATGGTGCAATCAATGAAATAGCTAATATAAATAAAATAGCATTTTTAGGAGTATGGTATTTTGGATCTAATTCTCCAAAGAAGTCTGGTAAAATTTTTCCCCTTGCCATGGCAAATAATAAACGACTAGATGCCATATAAAACCCATTAATTCCAGCAATTATAGCTGAAAATAAAGCAAGTGCAAGAGACCATAGTCCTATTTTTCCGAAATAATATTCTACAGTATAACCAGTTGCCCAGCTAATATTACCACTTGTAATATCTTTTAGTGTAACACCAAAACTAGTAAAAAACAAGATAGAACAATAAATTAATGCTCCTATGAAGATAGAAAAAATTGCCAATTTAGATGCTTCTTCAGCTTCAAAATTAAGTTCTTCAGCAACTTGAGGAATACAATCAAATCCTACAAAAAGCATAGGAGCAATAGATAAAATCATTAAAATATTAGGTAAATTAACAGATTGTCCATTTAAAAAAGTAGTAGTATATGGATTATGAATTCCAACTTTTGCAATGGCTAAACTTAAAAATAAAAATACAATTCCAACTAATAACATAACCATGATATTTTGAAAATTAGAAGCTAATTTAACCCCTTTAACATTTAAATATGCAAAGAAACATAAAGCAAATATAGCAATTCCAAGTTCTCCTAAATAGATACTAGATCCTGCTATAGTATATAAATAACCTACTTTTAAAAGTCCAGGAGCAACAAATCCTGCAACAAATCCTAATCCTGTAGCGTTAAATGGAACTAAACTTAAATAAGCTAAAGTTAAAAACCAACCACAGACAAGTGCATGTTTCCAACCAAAAGCATCGTAAGCAAAGGCATATTCTCCACCTGCAACAGGGAATTTTTTTAATAAATATCCATAATTTTTTTCAATACCTACCATTATAAATCCACCTGTTAAAATAGCAATGATGGAATTTAACATTCCAGCTTGCAAAAACATTGTTCCAGGAAGTAAAAATGCTCCTGTTCCAATAATGGCTCCGATAGCTAGTGAAAGGATATCAAATTTTTTTATTTCTTTTTTTAACATAAACGAAAAACCTCCTAACTTGTTAATTATATTACAAAGTATATCATAGTTAATGAAAATCCTTAATATTTTATTAGAGAATTTTCAAAAGTTCCTACATAATGTAATTATTTATGATAAAATGAAATGAAAATATAATGGGGATATACTAATCCTAAGAAGGAGTTTAAAATGAGAAAAATAAATTTAATATTACTTTTTTTTGTAATTATGATTTTAAGTTTTTCTGCAGATATTACATTAAAAGGAATGAGATTTAATGGAAATCCACCTCAAATGGTAATAGATGTAGTTGGAAATACTAAACCAAAATATAAGATTAATTATGATGAATTAAACAGAGTTTTATTTGTAGAATTTTTTAACACTAAAAGCTTATCAACATTTAAAAACAGAGTAATTAATGGAAGTTATGTAAAAAAAGTAGAAGTAAGAAAATATAAAAATTCCACAGGTGTTTTTATATTTTTTAATAGGAATGTAAAATATAGTGCTAAATATTGGTCAAATCCTACTAGGTTTGTCCTTGATTTCAACAGAAATAGTAGAGAAAAAGAATATACAATTATTGTAGATGCAGGTCATGGTGGAAAAGATCCAGGAGCTACAGGATTTAATAAATATCATGAAAAAGATTTTGCATTAAAAATAGCAAAACAACTAAAGATTGCTTTAGAAAAAGACTTTAATGTGGTAATGACAAGAAATAATGATACCTTTGTAACCCTTTCAGGTAGACCAAATATTGGAAATAAAATTAATGCTGATTTCTTTGTAAGTGTTCATTTAAATGCTAATAATAGTTCTAAGGTAAAAGGTGTAGATGTATTTTATTTTTCAAGGAAAGAATCAAATTATGCAAAAAAAGTAGCTGAATTTGAAAATAGTGTAGGGAATAAATTTGGTGAAAATGTAGATGAAATAACCCTTATAATGGGACAAATATATTATTCTAGAAATAAAGAAATATCTATAAATGTGGCTCAAAATTTAGTAAATTCTTACTCAAAAAGATTAGGGATGACCAATAGAGGAGCTCATGGAGCGAACTTTGCTGTTTTAAGAGGATTTAATGGTCCAGGAATATTAGTAGAAGTTGGATTTATTACTAACTCATCGGATTTAACAAAATTAAAGCAAACTAAATATCAAAAACTTGCTGCTGAAGAAATAGCAAAAGCAATTAAAAAGAATTTTTATTAAAAAAATAGGAGACAAGGAGTATTTTATGAATGACAAAAATCAAAATCTAAATGAAAATAATTTTTCAAAAGAGAAAGATCCAAAAGAAGAAATA
>QNYN01000021.1 GCA_003973585.1 Fusobacteriota bacterium
GTCTAATGGAGTAGATGAAAAGAAAATTATACTAACAGAGACTGAAAATTTAGAAGAAACTGAAAAAACAATTCCAGAAACTACAATTATATTAAGTAAATAAAAATATCCACCTACTTCTAAAGTGTAGGTGGACATTTTTTTATTTGCAGTATTCTATAACTAATTTTGTAGTATTCATAATTCCATCTATATGAGTTCTTTCATAAGAATGAGAAGCATCAACACCAGGTCCAATTAACGCATGTTTAATTTGAGCTCCTCCACGAAGTAGAGCAGAAGCATCTGAACCATAATATTTATAAATATCGATTACATAATCAATATCATTATTTTGACATAAATTTACTAATTTTTTCTTTGTTTCCAAGTCATAAGGTCCTGAAGAATCTTTAGCACAAATTGTAACTTTATTTTCTTTTGAAGTCTGACCTATACCTGGAGAAGCCATATCAATAGCTAAAATTTCACTAGTTAATTCATTGGCAATACCAGCAGCTCCATGTCCTACTTCTTCATAATTAGAAATGAAAAAATCTATAGTATGTTGAGGAGTAATGTTATTTTCTAAAAGGTATTTGCAAACTCCTAAAATAATAGCAACTCCAGCTTTATTATCTAAATGTCTACTTTTGATAAATCCAGATTCAGTTACTTCTACCCTTGGATCAAAATAAATAAAATCTCCGACATTAATTCCTAAATTTTCTATATCACTTTTATTTTCTACTAATTCATCTAATCTCACAACCATATTATCTTCAGTTCTTTTATCAGATCTTGGAGCATCTCCATAATTATGTACAGATGACTTTTCAAATAAAATTGTTCCACGGAACTCTTTTCCTTCAATTGTAGAAATAGTACAATATTCCCCATCTACAGAATTCCAAGAAAATCCACCAATTTGAGTCATTTTAATATATCCATTAGGAGTAATTTCTTTAACCATAGCTCCTAAAGTATCTATATGTGCTGCTATAATTTTACTTTCTTTTTTACTTCCTGCAATAGTAGCTTTTAGAGCTCCTTTAGTTGTTATTTCACTTTTAATTCCTAATTTTTCAAATTCTTCCTTACAAATTTGGATTCCCTTATTAGTATCTCCACTAGGACTAGGAACATTTAGAATTTTAACTAAAACTTCTAAAATATATTTTTCAAGATTTGACATCTATAACCTCCTAAATTATTTGACTATTTACATAGTCCATAATATTTTCTTTTAGAAGTGTAGCATCTTCTTCAATTTTTTCATAGTCTATTTTAAATTTTTCAACTTTAGCTTCATCTTTTAATCCACCTAAATTAATTTTGACATTTAAGATAGCTCCTCTAATTCCAGTTTCCAGTAACATAGCTCCTACTCCTAAATCTGTTATGGCATTTTGATTTCCATATTTAGAAAAGAATGGAAATAATTCCATAGCTTCTAAAGAAGTTTTAGCCACTTCAAATGGAATTTCTGTTGCATATAAAGTTGCCTTTTGAATTTCTTCTTTTCTAAATTCTTTTTCATCATCAGTATTTTTAGGTAGTCTATATGCAGTCATTAATTGATTAAAAGATGCAGTATCTTCATCAATTAATTTACCTAATTTTTCTCTGATTTTAAATAATTTTTTTGATTTTTCTGTAAATTCTTCTTTTATAATGTCATCTAATTCGTTGTATTTTTTTTTGTTAATAGCAAGTGATCCCATCATTCTAGTAAGGGCAATTCCTAAAGTAGAAGCTAATGCAGAAACACTTCCACCTCCTGGAGCAGGTTCATTTGAATCTACTACATCTATAAAATCTTTTAAGCTCATTTCTAAATAACTCATTGATTATTCAACTCCTATAATTTATTGTTTTTATTAATTAAATAATTTTTCCATCACGAACTACTTGAATTCCATTTTTATAAACATCCTTTGTGTGATTGATTCCAAAGTGATACATGATATATTCTAAATTAGGTGTATCAAAAATAACAAAGTCAGCTTTTTTTCCAGGAGTAATACTTCCAATTTCGAGACCTCTATCAATTGAAAAAGCCGAATTAATTGTAACAGCTGTAATAACCTCTTTAGGTGTCATCCTTAATTTTAATGATCCCAATTGCATAGCTAATTGCAAATTTTCAGTAGGAGAAGAACCAGGATTATAATCGGTAGAAAGAGCAACTGCTACACCTTTTTCTATCATCATTTTCGCTTTTGCATATTCTTTATTAAGGTTAAATGAAGTTGTAGGTAAAATATCTGCAATAACTCCTTTTTTAGCCATATCTATCATCCCTTGTTCACTAGTAGCCATAAGATGATCAGCAGAAAAAGCTCCTAATTCAGCAGCTAATTCAGCACCTCCTAAAGTAACAATTTCGTCAGCATGAATTTTTAATTTAAAACCTAATTTTTTAGCTTCTAGAAGTATTTTTCTAGTTTCTTCAATGGAAAATACACCTTCTTCACAAAAAACATCACAAAATTCAGCTAAGTTCTTTTCTTTAATTTCAGGTAAAGAATCTATAATTTGATTAATAAAAATTTCTCTATTATTTTTATATTCAGGTGGCATAGCATGAGCACCTAAATATGTAGAGATCAAATCAATAGGATGATCTTCATTTAATTTTTTTGTAACCTCTAATTGCTTTAATTCTGTTTCTCTATCTAACCCATATCCACTTTTAGCCTCTATAGTAGTGACACCATAAGAGAGCATGATGTCGAGACTTTTTTTAGCTTTATTGTATAATTCGTCAAAAGTTGCATTTTTTGTAGAATTTACAGTACTTAAAATTCCCCCTCCAGCATTAAGGATATCCATGTAGGGAACACCATTTAATTTTTTTTCAAATTCATTTTCACGACTTCCACCATGTACTAAATGAGTATGGGGATCAATAAGTCCAGGTGTTACAGTAAGTCCCATGGCATCTTTAATAACCGTGTTTTCTCCAATAAATGAAGGATCTATTTTACCTTCTCCAACAGTTAAAAATTTACCATCTTTTATAGCTAAATAGCCATCTTTTATGATGTTAATTTCGTTCATTTGAGATCCTCTAACAGGTTCTTTGCCATCTCCAATTGTAACTAAAGTTCCTATGTTTTCAATGATTAAATCTGCATACATGTGATTTTTTCCTCCGTTTATAAATTTGACTCTAAAACTTTTTCCATGGAAAACCCTTCTAAACCTAGATAATACTCCATTCCCATAGCTAATGCTTCCATTGGAACACTACCTATAATTTCACTTCCCATTACAGGAACTCCATATCTTTTAGCTTCCATTTTTACTGTTTCAAAAACTCTATATATAGAAGTCTTTTTATAATTTGTGATATTCATTGTTACTTGAACAATACCTTTTTCTTTTAATTCTACTCCTCCAGCTTTGATATATCTAAATCCACCACTAGAATGTCGAATTACTTTAGCAATATTTTTGGCGATTTCTAAATTTGTTGTTCCAAGGTTGATATTATATGCAATTAATGGCATTCTAGCACATACTCCAGTTACCCCTGCAGTTTTATGAGGAATCGGTTCACCAAAATCAGGTTTCCAATGAGGATCTTTTAATTTTTCAGCCATTCCTTCAAATTGACCTTTCCTTACAGTAGCTAAATTTACCCTATCTTTAGATGTTGCAGCTTCTTCATATAAAAATATAGGAATGTTGTAGCCTTTAGCTAGTCTATCACCTATTTTTTTAGCAAGTTCTACACATTCTTCCATTGTAATGTTTTTTATAGGGATAATAGGAAGTACATCTGTAGCTCCCATTCTAAGATGTTCCCCTTTGTGAACATTTAAATCGATTAATTCTGTAGCAACACCAACAGCTTCATAAACAGCATCTAATACCTTATCTGGTTCTCCTATGATATTTACTACAGTTCTATTATAATCTTTATCAGGTTCTACACTTAGGAGTTTCACCCCTTCTCTATTTTTTAATGGAGCAACTATTTTTTCAATTTTATCTAAATCAGTTCCTTCACTAAAATTAGGTACACATTGAATAACTTGTTTAAACATTTTAAATCCCCCTTATTAATTATAAATTTTCTCTACTATATTAGTACTTTTTTTTTGATTTTCCAACATTTTTTTGATTTTGATATACAATTATGATATTGTTATATGCAATAAAAAAATAAACTTAAAAGGACTATGAAGTATTGGAGAAGATAAGATGAAAAAAGTAGAAGAATTTAATGTTATTTCTTTTGAATCAACCCATATGGCTATAAAATCTGAAAAACTATTATTAGATATAGGATTAAATATAAGAATAATTCCTGTACCTAGGGAGATAACAGCTAGTTGTGGATTAGCACTAAAAATAAATACAGATGATTTTATAGAAGTGAAAAAACTTTTAGAAAAAAATAAAATAGATTTTTTAGGAGTTTATATAGTTAGAAAAAAAGGGTTAAAAAAAGAAATAGAAAAAATAATATAATGAGTAGTGTAAGAAAATAGTGTAAAAAATAAAGTGTTATAAAAAAGTTATAATTGACATTTTAAGTGAAATTTAGTATTATATAAAAATAAAATAATTAACCCATATATTCTCAAAATTGGTTGAGAGTCTCTACAAGTCACCGTAAATGGCTTACTATGGGGGATAAATTCCCCTATTGTTGATACATGGGGGTTTTTATTTTATAAATTATTTTATAAAAAAAGGAGAAGGACATGGATTTTTTTCAATTGGAAAAACACAACACAAATGTTAAACAAGAAATAATAGCAGGGGTAACGACATTTTTAACAATGGCTTATATTATTTTTGTAAATCCTGGAATATTAGGAGAAGCAGGAATGGATAAAGGAGCTTTAATTACAGTTACTTGTTTAGCAGCATTTGTAGGAACAATGATAACAGCATTATGGGTAAATGCACCACTTGCTATGGCACCAGGAATGGGATTAAATGCATTCTTTACTTATACTTTAGTATTTGGAATGGGAGTTTCTTGGAATGTAGCATTAGGAGTAGTATTTATATCAGGGGTAGTTTTTTTCTTACTAACATTAACAGGATTTAGAGAAAAGATAATTGACGCAATACCACTTCAATTAAGATTGGCAGTAGGAGCAGGAATAGGATTATTTATTGCATTTATTGGATTTAAAAATCTTGGTCTTGTTGTGGCTAACCCAGCTACATTAGTAGGTTTAGGAGAAATGAATAAAACAGTTGCATTAGGTTTATTAGGACTTATGGTTATGGGTGCTTTAGAAATAAAGAAAGTTAAAGGTGGAATTCTTATAGGAATCATTGTTACAACAGTATTAGGAATAATATTTGGAATTGTAGAAATACCACATGGATTTATCTCTACACCACCATCAATTTCACCAATAGCAATGAAGTTAGATATCTTAGGAGCTTTAAAAGTTGCTATGATTGGACCTATATTCTCATTTATGTTTGTAGACTTATTTGATTCAGTAGGAACAATAGTTGCTTGTGCTAAAGAAGCAGAAATGATAGATGAAGATGGAAAAATAGAAAATGTAAGTAAAATATTAGAAGCAGATGCAGCCGCAACAGTAATTGGATCATTATTAGGAACAAGTACAACTACTACATTTGTAGAATCAGCATCAGGAATAGCAGAAGGTGGAAGAACAGGATTAACTTCTGCAACAACAGCTGTATTATTTTTCTTAGCAATGTTCTTCACACCTGTTATAGCAATAGTTCCAGCATTTGCTACAGCTCCAGCATTAATTATTGTAGGGGTATATATGTTTAAAAACCTTATAGACATTGATTTTCATAATGTAGAAGTTGCTATCCCAGCATTTTTAACAATTATATTAATGCCTCTTACATATAGTATTAGTACTGGAATAACATTTGGATTTATATCTTATGGAGTTATCCAACTTATAACAGGAAAATCTAAAGAAATGAAACCAACAATGTGGGTAATAATAGTAGTAGCATTAATCGAATTATTAGCAAAATAAAACTTTAAATTTGTTTATTTAAACTAGAGTAGTTAGAATATTTTTCTAACTACTTTTTTTATGGTATACTCATTGTAAAGAGAGGGGGGATTAACATGCATAAAACTACTATTGTATTTGATTTTGATGGGACTATAGCAGACTCTTTACATATGGGAATAGATTTATATAATGAGAATATAGCCAAAAAATTTAGATGTAAAATGATAGAAAAAGATGAAATAGAAGAATTAAAAGGAAGAAACACATATAGATTACTAAAAGATCATGAAATAAGTTTATTTAAATTACCAATTCTTTTATATCGATTAAAAAGATTAATGTCTAAAAAAATGGATGAAATACCTCTTATTGAAGGGATGAAAGAAGTCTTATTTGAACTTCATAAGATGGATTTTAGAATTGGAATATTAA
>QNYN01000096.1 GCA_003973585.1 Fusobacteriota bacterium
ATATCACAAATTTAAATAGACAAATAATTTCTACAGAAAAAAATTTAGGAGCATTAAAGGTAATAGAAGCTAAAAAAAGGATAAACGATATAAATTCAGCAATAGAAGTAGTAGCAATAAATGAAAAAATATCTTTAAAAAACATTGAAAATATTATAGATGGTTCAGATATAGTAGTTGATGCTTTAGATAATTCATTATTAAAAAAATCAATTGAAAAAATTTGTGCTAAGAATAAAATTATTATGGTTCACGGAGCAATTGCAGGATTTATAGGACAAGTAGCAGTTATTAGACCAGGAGATTTTATATTAGACAAAATTTATAGAGAAAAAGAAATAGAAAATAAAGAGGGAAACCTTAGTTTTACTCCTGCACTAGTAAGTTCTATACAAGTAGGAGAAGTGGTGAAAATATTACTTAATAAAGGAGAAGTTTTAGAGAATGAAATATTATATATAGATCTTAAATATAATACTTTTACCAAAATAAAAATATAAAGGGGTAGATTAAAGATGTTTTTTGTACTAAAAAGTAGATATAGAAGGGAAAAAATAGAATTATTAGGAAAAATAGAAAAATTAAGAAAAAGATTAGAAGAATTAGGAAAAAATAAGGTAGAGATTTTAGAAGAAAATAATAAATTAGAATTAAAAAATAAAGAATTAAAACAAAAGTTAAAGCAAAGAAATAGTGAAATAAAGGAATTAAAAAGCAAATTAAATGATGTAGATGGTAGATTAAAAGTAAAGGTAGAAGAAAAAACTAATGAATATAAAGAAAAATTACAAAGGATGCAATCGGCATATGATAAATTAATCTTTGAATTAGAGGATTTAAGAAATAGATAGACTTTAAAAAGCTAGAAAATTAAGGTATAATTTAATCAATGAGAAATATAAAGAAAAGGGAATACTTAAAATATTAAGAAAATTAGAATTTTAGAGTTGTAGGAGGATATTTAATGGGTGTATTAAGTTGGGATGAAGCTAGTAAAATAGTAGAAAAATTAAAAAAAGAAGGAAAAAAAATAGTGTTTACAAATGGATGTTTTGATATATTACATGTGGGACATCTTAGATATTTAAATGAAGCTAAAGAATGTGGAGATATACTTATTGTAGGAGTAAACTCTGATGCGTCTGTTAGACGATTAAAAGGGCCTACTAGACCAATAAATAATGAAGATGATAGAGCTGAAATGCTATGTGGGTTAAAAGCTGTAGATTATGCAGTAATTTTTACAGAAGATACCCCTCTTAACTTAATAGAAAAATTACACCCAAACATCCATGTAAAAGGTGGGGATTATAAAAAAGAAGACTTACCTGAAACTAAAGTAGTAGAAGGTTATGGGGGAGAAGTAAGGATACTTTCTCTAGTAGATGGAAAGTCTACAACAAATGTAGTAAATAAGATTGCAGAAAGTAAAAAATAAGATATATTAATGAGGAAGGAAATAAATATGAAAAAGATACTTAACTTTAAAGAAATGACAGAATTAGCAGTAAAATTAGCTAACTTTGTAATTCCTAATGATGTAATAGCCCTTGTAGGAGATCTTGGAACTGGGAAGACTACCCTTACTAAAACCATAGCAAAAGAATTAGGAATAAAAGAAAATATAAAAAGTCCGACCTTTAATTATGTATTAGAACATTTAGGTGGAAAGATGCCATTATATCATTTTGATGTTTATAGATTATGTGATCCAGAAGAAGTGTATGAGATAGGTTATGAAGATTATTTATATAATGATGGGTTATGTATTATAGAGTGGGCAAATATTATAGAAAGTGAATTACCAAAGGAATATATTGAAATAAAAATAAATCATGTAGATGAAAACTCTAGGGAAGTAGAGATGAAATTTATTGGAAATAAAGAGCGTGAAAAGGAGTTAGATAGACTATGGTAATTTTAGGAATTGATGCTTCTACAAAAACAGGTAGTGTAGCATTATACGATAGTGAAATAGGAATTTTGTCAGAAGTAAATGCAAATATAAGGTTAAATCATTCAGATTCCCTTATGAGTCTAATAGACATGACTTTTAAATTAGCTAAAATAACACCATCAGATATAGATAGAATTGGGGTAAGTATTGGCCCTGGTTCTTTTACAGGAATAAGAGTAGGAGTAGGAACTGCTAAAGGGTTAGCTTATAGTTTGGGATGTGATTTAGTAGGAGTAAATGAATTAGACATACTAGCTCATACAGTATCTCAAACTTCTAATAAAATAATTTCTCTAATTGATGCTAGAAAAGGAAGATGCTATTATTCTATATATGAATATAAAAACAATAAAATAAAGAGAATTTCAGAATATGGTGCTATGGAATTAGAAATAATTTTAGAAAATTATAAAAATGAAAAAATTATATTTACAGGTGATGGAAGTATTAATTATAAAGAAAAAATTAATGAAATTATGGGAGAAAATGCAATTTATAATTTAAAATCAAATTCTATGGTAAGAGCTGGAATATTAGGAGAAATGGCTATAACTATGGAAGCAGATAATTTATTTTCATTGGAGCCTTATTATATATCAAAAACACAGGCAGAAAGAGAAAAAGAAGCTAGAGAAAATAAGAAAAAATAAAAGATTGGGAGGAATAAAAAAGTGAAATATATATTTGGAATAGATCTTGGGGGAACAAATATAAAATTTGGGTTACTTAATACAAATGGAGAAATATTAATTAGTGATAGTATAAAGACAAAATCAGAAGAAGGATTTGATAGAGTTTTTGATAGAATAGCTGAAGAGATAGAAAAATTAAGAATAGAAAAAAATATAGAAAAAGAGGATATATTAGGAGTTGGAATGGGGATTCCAGGACCTGTATTAAATCAAGAGATAGTTGTTTTTTTTGCTAATTTCCCTTGGGAAGAAAATTTAAATGTAGCAAAAATATTAAGAGAAAAAACTGGTTATGAGGTAAAAGTAGACAACGATGTAAATGTAATTACTGCTGGTGAAGCTTGGCTAGGAGCTGCTAAAGGATATAAAGATGTAGTAGGAGTGGCCCTAGGAACAGGTATTGGTGGTGGAATTATTTCCAATGGAAAATTAATTGGAGGAGTCGGAGGAGCTGGTGGAGAAATTGGTCATATGACAATAGTTCCCAATGGTAAACTTTGTGGTTGTGGAAAAAAAGGGTGTTTTGAAGCTTATGTTTCTGCAACAGGAATTGAAAGGGAAGCTACATCTAGACTTATGATAAATAAAAATAATAAAGTATGGGATATAGTGAAATTAAAAGAAAATCAAAAAGTAGAAGCCAAAGATGTATTTGATGCTGCTAAATTAGGAGATGAATTTGCTCTTGATATAGTAGACTATACTACTGAGTATGTGGCATATGGGCTAGCTATACTACTTCATATAACAAATCCAGAAGCTATAGTAATTGGTGGTGGAGTAGCATTAGCAGGAGATATATTATTTGATGGAATAAAAGAAAAAATAAAAAAATATAGTTTACCTGTATGTGTAGAAAATTTAGAAATTTTACCAGCAAAATTAGGTAATGAAGCTGGGATAGTAGGAGCAGCAGCATTAATTTTAAGTTAAAATAAAAACTATTATAATAAGGGGGAGATTTATGAAGATAGTAATTATAGGTGGAGTAGCAGCAGGAATGAGTGCAGCAGCAAAGGCAAAAAGAATGGCTAAAGATGCAGAAGTAGTAGTATATGAAAAAGGAAGAGTAGTATCTTTTGGAGGATGTGGACTACCATATTATGTGGGAGATTTTTTTACTAATCCAGATCATTTAGTAGCAAGAACACCAGATCAACTTAGAAAAGCTGGAATAGAAGTAAATATAAATCATGAAGTTTTAAGTGTTGATCCAAATAAAAAAGTAATAGTTGTTAAAAATTTAGAATCAAATGAAACTTTTGAAACTTCTTACGACAAGTTAATGGTAGCTACAGGAGCTACTGCAATATTGCCACCAGTTGAAGGATTAAAAACTCTAAAAAATATATTTACATTAAAAACTATAGATGATGGAATAAATCTAAAAAAAGCAATGATGGAAGAAGAAAATAAAGAAGTTGTTATAATTGGAGCTGGATTTATAGGGATAGAAGTAGTAGAGGCTGCTAAAAGATTAGGGAAAAATGTTAGAATTATTCAATTGGATGATAGAATATTGCCATTATCTTTTGATAAAGAAATAACTGACATTATGGAAGAAGAAATAAAAAATCATGGTGTAGAGTTAAATTTAAATGAAATAGTAAAAAAAGTAGAGGGAGATGGAAAAGTACAAAGGGTAATTACAAATAAAGGTGTGTATAGTGCTGATATAGTTGTAGTTGCTACTGGAGTAAGACCTGCTACAAAATTTTTAGAGGGAACAGGAATTGAAATGGATAGAGGTGCTATCATTATAGATGAATATGGTAAAACTTCTATAAATGATATTTATTCTGCTGGGGATTGTGCTATGGTATATCACAATGTAAGAAAGAAAAATGTATTTATTCCGTTAGCTACTACTGCTAATAAAATAGGAAGGGTAGTAGGAGAAAATTTAGCAGGAGCTAAAAACACATTTAATGGAACATTAGGATCTGCTTGTGTAAAAGTAATGGATTTAGAAGCAGGTAGAACAGGGATAACAGAAGCAGAAGCAAAACAAGATGGAATAAATTATAAAGTAGTTTTTGTAAAGGATAAAAATCAAACACATTATTATTCGGGACAAGAAGATATATGGGTAAAATTAATCTATAATGGAGAAACTAAAGAAATTTTAGGAGGACAAATTATAGGTAAAAAAGGAGCAGTATTAAGGGTAGATGTAATTGCAATGGCAATAGCAACTAAAATGAAAACAACAGAATTAGGAATGATGGATTTCTGTTATGCTCCTCCATTTGCCAAAACATGGGATGTATTAAATGTAAGTGGTAATGTAGCTAAGTAACACTAAAAAAAGAGGCAAAGGCCTCTTTTTTTAATTCTCTGTATTTTCAGTGTTTTCAGCAGATTCTTTAGGTTGTTCCTTTGGAATAGGTCTTCCAAACATCCACTCCATTTCTCTTCTAAGCCCAGTAAGATCATAATCTTTACCATCGATAGTTAAAGTATTGTTATCAGGGAAGAAAATATGATCTTCAGCTAATTCTTCATTAATATCTAAACTTAATTGTAATTTTACAACAGTTTCAGTACCAATAGGTCTAAAATCAGTTTTGATAGTTTTTATTATTTTTTGATCTGAGTTTAAAATTGCATCTATTTCTCCATCTCTAAATTGTCTTTTAGGTGGATAAGAAGTCATAAATAAAGTTTCAGTTGTTAAGAATTTTAATCCTGCAGCAGTTTTTTCTAAAATATCGATTGTATAAGTACCTCTTTCAGCAATTAAAAATTTCTCGATATTAATAACTTTTTTTCCATGACCAAAGATATCTTTTTGGATTGGTAACTCACCACTAGATAATAATTCGTCACTAGGACTGTTTATTCTCATTTCAAAATTAGTTACATCTGCTTCTAATCCTTCAAAAGATAAATAGATAGCTAATTGAGGTAATCCTATTGGAAAAATAGGTTGAATCATAGAATCAAATTGACCTACCATATCAAATCCACGATTTTGAGGATTGAATGCAATGTGATGTGCTGTTAAACAATGTTTTAATTTAATTGACATAATGTTATCTCCTTTTTTATTTTATTTAAAATATAAATTTAATATATCTTTCATATTTTGAATTTCTTCTTCAGTTATTTTAGTAGAAGCACTTCTACCTTCTACTTCACTTGTATACTTTATTTCACCATATCCATTATTTACCATATTTTCTATGGCTTTTATCTCATCTGGTTTTAGTGGAAAAGCGATATATTCTTCTACAGAATCTACTAAATTTGATTTATCTCTCCAAAGAGCACTATTTAATTTTCTAACCATAAAATCTATATGAGTAGTTCCATTAGAAATAAGATCAAATCCATTCATATAGATCCATTCACTTCCCCTATATTTTAGAGCAAGGTATAAAGTCTTTTCATTGGTTTCTTTATTAATTTTTAAAACTAAAAAATGCTGATCTTCATAAACTGTATATTTTTGCTTTTTCTTTATATAAGTGATATTGTCCTCTTCTTTTATATATAAGGTTTTATCCTCTTTACTCTTATGAAACCCCTATCTATAGTACGAACATAAGCATTTTTAGAACAACTAACAAAGGTTAGTATAATTAATAAAAATATTAATTTTTTAAATTTTTTCATATTCCTCCTAAATTGCTATTATAAAAATTAAAG
>QNYN01000069.1 GCA_003973585.1 Fusobacteriota bacterium
TTGATTTATTTATTGAGTGTAATAACGCTACCTATCATAAAATTACTTATGTTTATAACTAAGATAATCAGTAGAATAATTGGTATAAAAATTAAACAAGAAAATTTAATGATAACAGAAGAAGAAATTATATCTTATATTAATGTAGGAGAAGCAGAAGGAGTCATTGAAGAAGAAGAAAAGCAAATGATTCATTCTATCATTGAGTTTGGAGATACAACAGCAAGGGAAGTTATGACTCCTAGAACTTCTGTTTTTATGCTAGATGCAGAATCAACAATAGATGAAGTATGGGATGAAATTATAAAAAGTGGTTATTCAAGAATTCCTGTATATGGTGAAGATTTAGATGAAATTTTAGGTCTATTGTATGTTAAAGATCTTATGATATTTGCAAAGGAAGGGAATACTAATATACCTTTAAAAAATATTTTAAGGGAAGCTTATTTTGTTCCAGACACAAAGTCTATAGTAGAACTTTTAGATGAATTTAGAATTAAGCAAGTTCATATGGCAATTATTTTAGATGAATATGGGGGAACTGTAGGAGTAGTAACTATAGAAGACCTTATAGAAGAGATCATAGGGGAAATTAAAGACGAATATGATGTACACGAAGAAGATGAAATAGAAAAAATAAAAGAAAATGTTTATAAAGTTGATGCTAGGATAAATGTAGAAGAATTAAATAAAGAATTAGAAATTTGTATTCCTGAATCTGAAAATTATGAGAGTCTTGGAGGGTACGTCCTAGATATATTAGGTAGGATTGCTAATGTTGATGATACAGTAGAATTAGATGGAATAAAAATGAAAGTTTTAGAAGTAGATAAAACAAGAGTAGTTAAAATATTAATAGAAATAGTAGAGGAAGAAGAATGCAAAGAATAAAAAAATTATTTATAACAGGATTATTAACAATTTTACCAGTATTAATAACTTTAAATATATTAACTTGGATATTTAAATTTATTAGTAAATATTTAAGTGGTAATATAATGGTTAGGGAAATGACAGCATACCTCCTTAAACATGAGATATACTCAGGGATGACAGCTCAAATTTTAGTTTATACAATGGCTCTTGTTATAATTATAATAGCTATAATTATAGCAGGTTTAGCAATGAGAAATGTTATTGGGAAGACCATAGCTCAATGGATTGACAAATTATTTTCTAATTTACCAATTATAAAGCCAATTTATACAACTATTTTACAGATAAGAGAGATAATGTTAACATCAAATTCCAATTCTTATCAAAAAGTTGTAGTGATAGAATATCCAAGAAAAGGTATTTATAGTTTAGGGTTTTTGACTAATAGAGAAAACTATGTTTTCGAAGAAGTTTTAGAAGAAGAAAAATTAATTAATATATTTATGCCTACATCTCCTAATCCTACTTCTGGAATGTTTTTAATGGTAAAAGCATCAGAAGTAAGAGAATTAGATATAAAAATTGAAGATGCAATTAAGTTGATTATTTCGGGTGGTGCAATAGTACCACATACAATAGTTCCACATTCTGAAGAAAATTAGGAGTCTAACTAATGAAAAATAATATGTTAATTATAATGTTGTTTATGATTTTAGGGTGTAGTTCTACAGAAGTTTCTAAGAAAAAGGAACATTATTTAATTAGAGGAATGAATTATAGTAAAACTGGAAATTATACTAAAGCTATTGAAGAATATAAAGAATTTTATAAAATTGATAAAAAGGATTTAATTTTACTTAGGGAAATGGGATTAGCATATGCACAATTATCAGAATATTCCCTTGCTGAAAAATATTATTTAGAAGCTTTAGAGATAGAACCTGAAGATCAACTTACATTAATTAATATTTCTATACTTTATTATAAAATAGGTGATTTTAAAAAAAGTAAAAAATATATTTCTAAAATTTCTAGTGACAATATGGATTATAGAATATTTTTGTTAAAAGGTTTCATTGCCTTTGACGAAAAGGAGTACGAAGTAGCATATGAAAATTTATCTAAAGTAATAAACTCAATAAAAGTAGAAGATTATACATTTGTAGAAAAATATGTAGAAGTTTTAAAAGAAACCAAAAGAACAAATGAAATTTATCCATTTATTTATAAGGTATATCAAGCACAAAAAAATAATCCTACTGTAGTTATTGATTATTCTAGATTTTTAATAGATATTTTTGGTGATTATGACGGTGCTTTTAAAGTTCTTAAGGCATATAATGCTAAAGAAAAGAATGATCGTATTATATTAGAATTGGCTGTAAGAAGTTTTGAAGTGGGAAAAATAAAAGATTCAGAAGCATATCTTAGATTATTAACTGATGCATATCTCTATGATGTCAATGTTTTACAATTAAAAAGAGATATAGCTCTAAAAAATAAAAAATATAGTGAAGCAGATAAATATACAAAAATACTTGAAAAGGTGAGTGATTTAGATAATGGGAACTATAAGGATTAGAGTGTGTGGAATTTTAGAAAAAAATGATGAATTACTTTTGGTAAAACATACAAAAAATAATAAAGAATACTATCTTTTACCAGGTGGAGGAGTAGACCATGGGGAAGATTTCAAAACAGCACTTAAAAGGGAATTTTTAGAAGAGTGTAATTTAAATATTCAAGTAGAAGATATGGTCTTTATCTCTGAAGGGATAGCTCCTAATGGAGGGCGTCATATAATAAGTATTTATTTTAAGGTTAAATATATTGATGGTGATTTAAAAGTAGGAGAAGATGAAGGTAATCTTATTGGTGTTGAATATATTAAAAAGAGTGATTTAGATAAGATAACTTTATATCCTAATACAAAAAAAGAATTAAAAGAGTATTTTAAAGATAGAAATAGTGGAATAAAATATTTAGGAAATAGATGGGAATAATTTAGAGTTAATAAAATACAGAAGGAGAAAAAAATGAATTTAAAAGATTATATAGCTTTAGTAGAAGATTATCCAAAAAAAGGGATAAAATTTAGAGATATTACACCTCTTTTAGGAAATGGAGAAGCTTTTAGAGAAGCTACAAATCAAATAGTTAGCTATGCAAAAGAAAAAGATATTGATATAGTAGTTGGACCTGAAGCTAGAGGGTTTATCTTTGGGTGTCCTGTATCTTATTCTTTAGGAGTTGGATTTGCTCCTGTAAGAAAACCTGGGAAGTTACCTAGAGAAACTGTAGAATATGAATATAATTTAGAATATGGAACTAATACTTTATGTATGCATAAAGATTCTATAAAGCCTGGACAAAGGGTATTAATTGTAGATGATTTATTAGCAACAGGTGGAACAGTAGAAGCTACAGTGAAAATTATAGAAGAATTAGGTGGTATTGTAGTAGGAATGGCTTTTTTAATTGAATTAGAAGGGTTAAATGGAAGAGAGAATTTAAAAAAATATGATATTATGACCTTAATGAAATATTAAATTATAGGATTAAGCTAAATGTTTTTAAGGAAGGATTTTTATGGAATATAAATGTTACATAAGTGAAGAATTAAAAAAGAATAATTTACAAGTGGATGAAGAACTTATTTTTTCTGCCTTTGAATTTGCTATAGAGTCTCATATAGGGCAATATAGAAAATCAGGCGAAGAATATATTATTCATCCTATTGAAGTTGCCAAAATTCTTATAAATATGAAAATGGATACAGAAACTATTACAGCAGGAATCCTTCATGATATTGTAGAAGATACATTAATTACAGTAGCTGAAATTGAATATAATTTTGGAAAAGAAATTGCTAAATTAGTCGATGGTGTAACAAAACTTACAAATTTACCAGTAGGTATGAATAAGCAACCTGAAAATATTAGAAAAATGATCGTTGCCATGGCTAATGATGTTAGGGTAGTTATTATAAAGTTAGCTGATAGACTACATAATATGCGGACTTTAAAATATATGCCTGAATATAAGCAAAAGAGAATTGCTCAAGAAACCCTTGATGTTTTTGCTCCCCTTGCACACAGGATAGGGATGGCAAAAATAAAGTGGGAATTAGAAGATCTATGTCTTTACTATTTAGAGCCTCAAATCTATAAAGATTTAGTAAAAATGGTTAATAGTAAAAGAGCAGAAAGGGAACAATATACAGAAACTATTATAAATCAAATGAAGGATATTCTTCAAGAAAATAATATTGATGGAATTATTTCAGGAAGGGTAAAACATTTTTATAGTATCTATAAAAAAATGCATGAAAAAGGTAAAAATTTTGAAGAACTATATGATTTAATAGCAGTTCGTGTTTTAGTAGATACTGAAGGTGAATGTTATAATGTTTTAGGACTATTACATAGTAAATGGAAACCTGTTCCTGGAAGATTTAAAGATTATATTGCAGTACCAAAATCTAATGGATACCAATCTATTCATACAACATTAGTAGGACCTGCAGGAAAATTTGTAGAGATACAAATAAGAACAAAGGATATGCATGCTATTGCTGAAGAAGGAATTGCTGCTCATTGGAATTATAAAGAAAAAAGAAAAAGTAGTAAATCTGACAGTGTTTATTCGTGGTTAAGACAAATTTTAGAATGGCAAAATGAAGCAGATACTTCTGAAGAATTTATTAAAACAGTAACAGGGGATATATTAAATGAAACGGTATTTGTATTTTCTCCTAAAGGTGATGTAGTAGAACTAAAAAAAGGTGCAACACCACTTGATTTTGCTTTTCATATCCATACAGAAGTAGGGTATAAATGTATAGGAGCCAAAGTTAATGATAAAATTGTTCCTATTGATTATAAATTAAAAAATGGGGATAGAGTAGATATCATTACTTCTAATAATTCTAGAGGACCTGGTCGTGACTGGTTAAATATAGTTACTACTCAAAGTGCTAAAAGTAAAATTAGAAGATGGTTTAAAGAAAAAAATTATGATGAAAATCTAAAAATGGGGAAAGAAATCCTTGAAAAAGAACTTCAAAAAGCAGGAAGTTCTATAAAACAAATTGAAAACTCTAAAGAAATAAAAGAATATTTAAAAAAGAATTATTTAAATAATTTTAATGAACTATTGATAAAAATAAGTTTGAAAAAAATAAATGTACCTTTATTTGTAGATCGAATTTTAAAAAGAGAAGAGAGAATAGAAGAAAAAACTATTAAAGATTATCAAAATGATGCTACTGTATCTAAAAAGAAAACTAGGAAGAAAAATGACTACGGTGTTATTATTAATGGCCTTGATAATACTGTTATTAGGTTTGCTAGATGCTGTAATCCTCTTCCTGGAGATAAAATAGGTGGATATATTACTTCATATGGAGATATAGGTATTCATAGATCAGAGTGTTCAAATTATAAAGCATTAATTAAAAGAGATCCTAATCGTGCTATTGAAGCAGTGTGGGATGAAGAAGTTATAAATAAAAAAATTAATAAATATCAATTTAAGTTTACTATTTTTATATCTGAGAAAGAAAATATTCTTTTAGAAGTTGTAAAAATTATTGCAGATCATAAAATTAATTTAAAAGGTGTTAATTCAGGACAGAGAAAAAAGGGATCTCATAAAAAATCATTTATAGATGTAACTATTGAAATTAGAGAAAAACTCTCCTACCCTGATGATAAATCTCTTCATGGCTGTTTAACAAAACTTAATAATCATGATTCTGTTAATGAAGCGATTTTGATTTCTACTTGTAATAGAATGGAAGTTTTTTGTAGCTGTAGTGATATTAGCACTGCAACACAGTATATTTTTGAAATTCTAGCAGCTCGTGTTGGAATTAATATTGAGGAGTTAGAGGGTCGTGCTGATGTATTTGATGACAGTTTGGCCATCCATCACCTCTTTAGTGTTGCCTCGTCTTTAGACTCTATGGTTATTGGTGAAACACAGATTGCAGGACAGTTAAAAGATGCTTTTCGATTTGCATATGACAATAAATATTGTGGTCCAAAGTTAGCACGTGCTATGAAAAATGCTTTTAAATGTGCTGCAAAAGTTAGAAATACAACTGATATATCTTCAAAACCTGTTTCTATGGCAAGTGTGGCAGTGTCAAAACTAAAATCTTTAGAAGATGATATTAAGGGTAAAAAAGCACTTGTCATAGGTGTTGGTGAGATGTCTGAGATTACAGCTAAACATCTTGTTTCAGCAGGAGCAGATGTTTACATTATGAATAGAACAATTCATAAGGCTGGTATACTTGCAGAAGCTTGTGGTACGAAAGTTATGCCTTTTGAAAAACTTTCA
>QNYN01000177.1 GCA_003973585.1 Fusobacteriota bacterium
TTTATCTATAAAATAAAAAATTTAAGAAGAAGTCGGCTAGTTTAGGTTGACTTCTTCTTTTTATATAAATTTTATTATCCATATGGTAAAATTAATAAAAAAATAATATATTAAGTTTTTGATTACGATAAAAGAATTAAACTTATTATAAGCTAAATCGGAGGGATAAATTATGATTATTAAAAATATAAAAATTGGGATGATAAAAGTGCCACTAACTACTCCTTTTAAAACAGCACTTAGAACTGTAGAAGCTGTAGAAGATATTGTTGTTATAATTGAAACAGACACAGGAAATAAAGGATTTGGAGAAGCTCCTCCTACAGCAGTTATCACAGGAGATACACATGATTCTATAATAGGAGCAATTACTCTTATTGGAAAGCAATTAGTTGGAAAAAATATCGAAGATTTTAATAATTTGATAGAGATAACACAAAAGGCTATTGTAAAAAATACCAGTGCAAAAGCAGCTGTAGAAATAGCATTATACGATTTATTTGCTCAGTCAATGGGAAAACCATTATATAAAGTATTAGGTGGTGGAAATAAAGAATTAAAAACCGATATTACAATAAGTGTCGATAATATAGATAAAATGGTATCAGATAGTTTAAAAGCAGTAGAAGCAGGATTTGATGAATTAAAGATTAAAGTAGGGAAAAATATACAAGAAGATATAGAGAGAATGAAGGCTATCTATGATGCAGTAGGACCTAATATAAAGTTAAGATTAGATGCAAATCAAGGGTGGACTTCTAAAGAAGCTATTTATGCTATAAAAAATATAGAAGACTATGGAATAGTTTTAGATTTTGTAGAACAACCAGTAAAAGCCAGTGATATTGATGGAATGATAAAGGTAACAAATTCTGTATTATCTCCTATACTAGCAGATGAATCTATATTTTCACCAAAAGATGCTATAGAAGTTATTACTAGAGGAGCAGCTGATATAGTAAATATAAAATTAATGAAAACAGGTGGAATTTCAAATGCCCTTAAAATCATAAATATATCGGAAATATATGGAGTTCCTTGTATGATAGGGTGTATGTTAGAAGCAGGGATAAGTGTGACAGCAGCTTCACATCTTGCAGCAGCAAAAGAATCGATAATAACAAGGATAGATTTAGATGGTCCTGCCCTTTGTAGTGAAAATCCATTAGATGGTGGAATCATAATGGAAGGATCAAAAATAATTTTATCAGATGAATCAGGACTAGGGATAAAAGAAGTAAAAGGTTTTAAACTAATAGTAGAAATATAAAAAAATTAAAATCTTCACATAATTTTCACATTCAATCAGTATACTTAAAACCTAAATTAGGCAATGAAAGGAGTGATTGTTGTGAAAAAATCATTATTAGTACTATTAGTTTTAAGTATTTTTACCATAGGGCTAAGTGGATGTGGTCGTATAATGTATAGACACAGTGGTTATAGAAGTTATAACTGTTAATTTTAAAATGGCTATTAGTATTTTTTTACTAGAGCCATTTTTAATTAAAAAAAAGTTAATAAAAAGGGATTATTTATATAGTGTAGCTCTTGAAAAAACAAATAAAATAAACTATAATTAAGGGAATAATAAATTAGAAGGGGCAATTATTATGGAAAAGATAATGGGAAAGTCAATTTTTGAAGGAATTGTAATAGGAGAGCCATATCTAAGAAGTAAAAAGCAATTAGGAGTTGAAGAATACAAAATTGAAGCTCATATGTTGCAAAATGAGATGGATAGATTTGAGAAAGCTATTCAAGGAGCAAAGCAAGAATTAAAATTTTTAAAGTCATCATTAAAAGGAAAAGTTAATGCTAATGATTTAAAAATATTAAATGTACATCTCATGATATTAGACGATCCTGTATTGCTATCTGAAATAGGAAAAAGATTAAAGACTGAATTAGTAAATATCGAAAAAATAGTAGCAGATGTAGTAGAATTTTATGTAGAAATGTTTGGAGAAATGAAAGATCCAGTGTATAAACAAAGAGCAGTAGATATCCAAGATGTTGGAGAAAAAATAATCGGACAGTTAACTACATCAGATTGTAAACTACATGAATTAGATAACAAAATTTTAATTACCAAAGAAATTTCACCTTCAGAATTATTTAAAATGCACCATGAAAATGTAAATGTTTTGGGGATAGTTACAGAATATAGTGGAACAACATCTCATGTGGCAATTTTAGCTAAAGCTTTTGGGATACCAACTCTTATGGGAGTAAAAAATGTATCTAGAATGAAGTGGGGAGAAAAAATAATCTTAGATACAAGGAGAGAAAATCCTTGTGTAATAAAAGATCCTACAGAAGAACAAATTAAAGAATATGAAATAGAAAGAAAAAAATTAGAAGAAATAAAAAAAGAAAATGAAAAACTAAGAGGACTAGCAGCAAGAACTACCGATGGAGTAGAAGTTATTTTAAATGCTAATATTGGTGGGATTACAGACTTTATTTCTTTAGATACAACTATGGCAGATGGAGTAGGTTTACTTAGAACTGAATTTTTATATATGGATAGTCAGTTTTTTCCTACAGAAGAACAACAGATTGAATTATACGAAAAAGTGTATAAGAAGATAGAAAAATTAGACGGTGAAAGGGAACTTATTATTAGAACTTTAGATATTGGTGCTGATAAGCAGTTACCATATTATGAGATGCCCTTTGAAGAAAATCCATTTTTGGGATTTAGAGGAATAAGATTTAGTTTAGCTCATGAAAATATTTTTAAAACTCAACTTAGAGCAATTCTTAGAGTTGCAAAGGGAAGAGCAATAAAAGTAATGTTTCCAATGATTTCAAATTTAGAAGAAATAATAGAAGTGAAAAAAATACTAGCTTCTATAAAAGAAGAATTAAAAGAAGAAGGGGTAGAATATGCAGATTATATAGAAACAGGAATAATGGTAGAAGTTCCATCTGCAGCTTTCTTAATAGATAAATTCTCAAAATATGTAGACTTTTTTAGTTTGGGTACAAATGACCTTACCCAATATATGATGGCAGCAGACAGACTAAGTGATGATGTAGCTTATCTAAATGATTATTTTGAACCAGCAGTACTTAGAGTTATAAATTGCATTGCAGAAGAAGCAATTAAAAATAAAAAGAAAATAAGTGTTTGTGGTGAAATGGCAAGTGATCCAATGGCTATAGTAGCTCTTATGAGTTTTGGGATAAAAAGATTTAGTATGTTATCAAATTATATTCCAATGGCTAAAAAGACTATATTAAAATTAAATAGTGAAGAGTTAAAAACACAGTTAAAAAATAAAGTGTTAGATTGTAATAATCCAACAGAGGTAAAAGAAATTTTAAAACAATATGTCTAGAGGTGATTAAATTGAAACAAATAGAAGTGGAAATAAAAAATAAAGCGGGATTACATGCTAGACCTTCTTCATTATTTGTACAAGTGGCAGGAGAATATGATTCTGAAATTATGGTAATTTGTGATGATGAAGAGATAAATGGAAAAAGTATTATGGGATTAATGCTACTTGCTGCAGAACAAGGAAGAAAATTAATTATTACAGCTGATGGTGAAGATGAAGATGAAGCACTAGAAGCATTGAGAAAACTAGTAGAAGTGGATAAATTTAATGAAGAATAATTATAAATTAAAACGAGCAGAAAAAATGGGTTTTTGCTTTGGGGTGAAAGAAGCAGTAGAATTAGCTGAATCAGTAGAATCAGACCATAATATATATATGCTTGGAATGTTAGTGCATAATGAAGAAGTAATAAGAAAATTAGAAAAAAAAGGAATTAAAATAGTTACAGAAGAGGAAGTTTTAGAAAAAAAAGATCCTATTAAAAGGGGAGATTCGGTAATAATTAGAGCTCATGGAACTATAAAAAAAATATATGAGATTTTAAATGAAAAAAATGTTACAATATACGACGTAGCATGTATTTTTGTAAAAAGAAGTAGAGATGAACTTTTATCATATGAAGAAAAAGGGTACAAAATCATTTTTATAGGAGATGAATTTCATCCTGAAGTAAGAGGAATTGTATCATTTGGAAATGATGTAAAAATAATAAAAGACTTTTCAGAATTAAAGAAATTTAAATTTGATAAAAATGAAAAATATTATATTTTATCTCAGACAACTTTGAATAAAAATCTTTATAAAGAAATGACTGAATATATAGAAAAAAATAACAAAAATTGTAAAATTGGTAATACAATTTGCGGTGCTACATTTGAAAGACAAAAAGCAGTAGAAAAACTTTCAGAAGAAGTAGACGTAATGCTCATTATTGGTGGAAAGAATAGCTCTAATACAAAAAAGCTATATGATATTTCCAAAGAAAGAAATGAAAAAAGCTATCTAATACAAAATCATGAAAATATAAATTTTGATTGGTTTGAAGATGGTGATAAAATAGGTATAACAGCAGGTGCTTCCACACCTGATGAGATAGTTGAAAAAATAGAAAGTATATTATTAGGAGGACGTTTGAATGGTAGATAACACAGAAAATTTTGAGGAATTAAGCTTTGAGGAAATGTTAAATCAATATGAACCAAAGCAAGCACAAAGAGGAGAAATAGTAGAAGCTGAAATAATCAGTAAAGAAAGAGATTTTTCTTATTTAGATATAAAGGGAGCTAGTGAAGGTATTGTAAGAACTGATGAAATCGCTGAATTTGAAGTAGGAGATATGATTAGAGTAGCAATTACTGAAGATAGTGATGATGAAGGACATATCAGAGTTTCAAGAAAGGCTGTAATTCAAGAAGAAGCTATTGCTAAACTAGAAGAAGCTTTAAAAAACAAAGAAATAGTAAAAGGAAAAATAATCAAAAAAGTAAATGGTGGATATATTGTAGAGGTAATGGCTCATTCAGCATTTATGCCTAATTCTTTATCACAAATAAGAAAAGATTCTACAGAAAATGTAATTGGATTAGAAGTAGAAGTAATAATTAAAGATATTAAAACAGAAAGAAATAGAAAGAAAATCTTAGTTTCTAGAAGAGATGTAGTAGCGATGGCAGAAGCAGAATCATTTGCTAAATTAAGTGAAAATCAAATAGTAGAAGCAGAAGTTATCAATGTATTAAAATTTGGATTATCTGTAAGAGTGGAAAATGTTTTAGGGTTTATCCATATTTCAGAAATTTCTTGGGGAAAAGTAGAAGATTTAAATGCCCTTTATAAAGTAGGAGATAAAGTAGAAGCTAAAATAATAACATTAGATCCTGAAAAGAAAAGTCTTAAGTTATCTATAAAGCAATTATCTCAAGATCCTTGGGCAACAGTTGCAGATAAATACTCTGTAGATACTACTGTAGAAGGAGAAGTAACTAAAATTGTTAAGTTTGGAGCTTTCGTTAAGTTAGAAGACGGAATCGAAGGATTAGTTCATATTTCTGATTTTTCTTGGAATAACAAGAAGATCAACTTAAATGAATTTATTAAACCTGGAGATAAAATTCAAGTTAGAATCTTAGATTTAGATACTGAGAATAAGAAATTAAAATTAGGAATAAAGCAATTAAGCGTTGATCCTTGGTCTGTTATCGATGAAAAGTTTAAAGAAGGAGATACAGTTAGTGGAACTATAGTTGACACTAAACCTTATGGAGTTTTTGTTGAAGTAGAAGAAGGAATAGATGCATTTATCCATACTTCTGATTTTGCTTGGGGAAAATTAGAAAAGAAATTAGCTGTAGGAGATAAAATAGAATTTAAAATCTTAGCTATAGATAAAGAAAACAAGAAAATTAAAGGTGGAATAAAGCAATTAACTAAGAGTCCTTGGGAAATGTTAGCTGAAGAACTACAAGTTGGATCTATTGTTACTAAAGCTATCTCTAGTATTGCTGACTTTGGAATCTTTATTGATATGGGATATGGTTTAGATGGTATGATCCACATCTCTCAAGTTTCAAAAGAATTTGTAAAAGATTTAAAAGATAAATTTGAAGTAGGTCAAGAAGTAACTGCAGAAGTTATTGAAATCTCAGTTGATGATCAAAAAGTAAAATTATCTATTAAAAAAGTAGAATTAGATGCTGATAAAAATGAAGATGCTGAATTATTAAAAAAATATGGAATGACTGAATAATTAATTATTCGTTATTTAGAAGAAGATAACTTAAGTTATCTTCTTTTTTTGAATAAAATTATATTTATATTCATTATAAAAATCAGGACTTATGAGATTTTTTTAATTTTAAAATGAA
>QNYN01000175.1 GCA_003973585.1 Fusobacteriota bacterium
GACAGTATCTGGCTAAAAGTTGGATTAAAGGCACTTCTTAGAATAGGATTTATGCCACTAGTAGCAGGACTGTCTTATGAATTTCAAAAATATAGTAGTCAACATTTAGATAATCCTTTTTATAAAGCTATCGCAGTTCCAGGGCTTAGTTTACAAAAGATTACTACTAAAGAACCTGATTTAGAGCAATTAGAAGTTAGTATGGTAGCTCTTAGGGTAGCTTTAGGTTTAGAAGTTGATAATGCAACAGAAGTTTTTGAGTAAATAATAGAAATTAACTAAAGTGGGGAAATTCTCCACTTTTCTTAATTTAAAAATAACTTTAAATAGTCCGATAAAATAGGTATAATAATTAGAGTGTATATTAAAAAAATATGAAATTTATTAATAATAAAAAATAAAAGGAGACTTTTCATGAAAAATTTAGAAGAAGTAATAGTTATAGGTGGTGGACTTGCAGGATCAGAAGCTGCATATCAACTAGCCAAAAGAGGAATAAAAGTAAAATTATATGAGATGAGACCAAAAAAAAATACCGATGTTCATTTAACAGATAAATTTGGAGAATTAGTATGTAGTAATTCTTTGGGGTCTAATTTATTATCAAATGCTTCAGGGCTTATGAAAGAAGAACTTCGTATGATGGGATCTTTACTTATAGAAATAGCTGATAAAACTCGTGTTCCAGCAGGTCAAGCGTTAGCTGTAGGTAGGGAAGAATTTTCTAAATTAATAACTTCTACATTAGAAGAAACAGAAAATATAGAAATAATCAGAGAAGAAATAACTGAAATTCCAAAAGATAAATATGTAATTGTAGCAGCAGGTCCACTTGCTTCTGACAGTATCTCAAAGGAAATATTAAAATTAACAAATGGGACAAATCTTTATTTTTATGATGCTGTAGCTCCTATTGTTACTTTAGAATCTATTAATCAAGATAAAGTTTATTACCAATCTAGATATGACAAAGGAGATGGAGAATATATAAATTGTGGGATGACTCGTGAAGAATATGAAAACTTCTATAGAGAACTTATAAATGCTGAAAGAATTCCTTTAAAAACTTTTGAAGAAGAAAAGGTTTTTGAAGCATGCATGCCTGTTGAAAAAATAGCAAGTCGTGGTGAAAAAACATTATTATTTGGGCCATTAAAACCAAAGGGGTTGACTAATCCACATAAAGAAGAAAAAGATTATGCTGTAGTTCAATTAAGACAAGATGATAAAGATGGTAACCTTTATAATTTAGTAGGATTTCAAACGAATCTTAAATGGGGAGAGCAAAAAAGAGTTTTCCAAATGATTCCAGGGTTAGAAAATGCTGAATTTATAAGATACGGTGTTATGCATAGAAATACATTTATAGATTCAACAAAATTACTTAATAAAAGTTTAAATTTAAAGACTAATGAAAAGATTTTCTTTGCTGGTCAAATTACTGGTGGAGAAGGGTATGTAACAGCTATCGCAACTGGAATGATGGCAGCAATTAATCTTTTTCATCATATGATAGGTGAACCTGAATTTATATTAGAAGATCTTACTTCTACAGGGGCTATAATCAATTATATTACTGAAGAAGGTAAAAAAGAATTTCAACCAATGGGACCAAATTTTGGAATTGTTAGAAAGTTAGAAGGGCCGAGGATTAAAGATAAAAGAGCTAGAAATACAGCTTTAGGAGAAAGATCAGTAGAATATATGAAAACTAAAATTAAAGAAATCAAAGAATTAAACTAATTTATAAATTTATATTATACTCAAAGCAAATTTTTAATTTTGTTTCTAGGACAAAAATAGGGGGAGTTTAATTGGAAAAATTAGTTAAAGAATTTATTTATTATGAAAAATTTGGACAACAAAAAAGTGAAAGTACCATAAGATCATACAAAAAAGATTTAGAACAATTTTTAGAATTTATAATTGGACACGAAATGTTAGAAAATATAGATGAGATTGAAGAATTAAATATCCGTGGATTTATTTTATACCTTGGAAGTATAGATATTACTAAAAGATCTATAAGTAGAAAATTATCTTCCCTTAGAACTTTTTTTAAGTATTTAAAGGAAAAAGATATAGTTAAAAAAAATCCAATAATCCTTTTAAATAATCCAACATTTAAAACTAAATTTCCAGTACTTCTAACAAAAGATGAAATTGATTCTCTAAGAGATGTAATTGATACCTCTAAAACTAACGGAATTAGGGATCGTCTTATTATAGAATTATTGTATTCTAGTGGGATTAGAGCTAATGAACTTTTATCTCTTGGGGAAAAAGTTATAGATATAGAAGAACGAGAGATAAATATTGTAGGAAATAGCTACCGAACAGTATTTTTTAGTAAAGTAGCTAAAAAATATTTAGAAGAATATTTAGAAGCTAAAAAAATAAAATATAAAGACAAATATAATCCTGATATTATCTTTGTTAATGGTAGTGGAACACGACTAAGTGACAGATCTCTTCGTAGAATAATAGATCGATATGCTGAAAAAGCAAAATTAAAAAAAGAAATTAGCCCCCATACATTTAGACATACATTTGGAGTGTATATGCTAGAGAAAGGAATGAATATTCATTATTTACAGGAATTAATGGGACACTCTAGTTTGGAAAGCACAAGGGTCTATGAAGAACATATGATTGTAAGGAGGAGTAAAAATTGAAAATGAGATCAACAACAATATTAGCTGTTAAAGATGGTGAAAAAGTTGCTATTGCTGGAGATGGGCAAGTAACTTTTGGAGAAACAGTTTTTAAAAATAAAGCTATAAAGATTAGAAAATTTTATGATGATACTATACTAGCAGGATTTGCAGGTGCTGCAGCTGATGCCTTTGCATTATTTGATAAATTTGAATCTAAATTAGATGAATTTGGTGGAAATTTAAAAAAAGCTTCTGTTGAATTAGCTAAAGAATGGAGATCCGATAAAGCTCTGAGAGAATTAGATGCTATGTTAGTAGTAGCAGATAAAAAAAATCTTTTAATATTATCAGGTACTGGAGATGTTTTAGAAACCGATGATAATATTGCAGCTATTGGGTCTGGTGGGATTTATGCTTATTCAGCTGCTAAAGCTTTAAAAAGACATACTAAGTTAGAACCTCATGAAATTGTAAAAGAAAGTTTACAAATAGCAGGAGAAATTTGTATTTACACAAATACAAATATAAGTGTAGAAAAATTATATTAAGGGAGTGAAATTATGGGATTTATAGTAGCAGTAGATGGACCAGCTGGATCTGGAAAAAGTACTATTTCAAAAATAGTTGCAAATAAATTTAATTTAACATATTTAGATACAGGAGCTATGTATAGGATGATAGCTTTTAAATCATTAAAAGATAATATTGACTTAGATAATATTAATGAAGTAATTAATCTACTTGATAAAGTAGAATTAGATATGAAAGATGGAAAATTCTTTGTAGATGGTCAAGATGTAAGTTTAGATATAAGAACTCCTGAAGTAACTTCTATAGTTTCAAAAGTAGCAGCTATAAAAGAAGTTAGAGAAAAATTAGTTGATTTACAGAGAAAAATCTCTCAAGGAAAAGATGTTATTTTAGATGGAAGAGATATTGGAACTGTAGTTTTTACAAATGCTGATTTAAAAATATTTTTAGTAGCTAGTCCTGAAGAGAGAGCTAAAAGAAGAGTTTTAGACTTTAAAAATAAAGGTATTGAAGAAAGTTTTGAAGATGTTTTAAATGAAATCATAAGACGAGATGAATATGATTCAAACAGAAAAGAATCGCCACTAAAAAAAGCTGAAGATGCAGTAGAAATTGATACAAGTTTTATGGATATAAATGAAGTTGTTGAAGCTATCTCAGAATTAGTAAAAGCTAGGAAATAAAGATGAAAAAGAATAGCTCTAAATTTAAAGGGTATCTATTGGTATTTTCTTCTACTATGTTTTTTTATGTTATGACTTTATTTGTAAAATTAATAACTAAAGAAGGAAATATCCCTAGTACTGAAATTACCTTTGTAAGGTTTTTAATAGGGTTTTTCATGGTAAACCTTGGAATGATGAAAACAGGTTATAAAATAAAAATAGTAAATAAACTTGCTGTATTATCTAGGGGATTTTTTACTGCTCTAGCTATCCTTTTATTTTTTATAGTAATACAATATTCTACAACAACAAAAGCAAATATTTATAATTTAACTTATCCTATATTTGTAACGATATTTGCTCCTTTTTTATTAAAAGATGAAAATTGGTCTATAAAGGGAATTATAGGAGTAGGAGTGGCTTTTATAGGGATAATTTTAATATCAGGATTCGGTTTTGAAAAAGTAGATTGGGTTGATGGATTAGGATTAATTATGGGAATGGTTGCAGCTCTAGGGATAATTGCTCTTAGAAAAGCAAGGGTTACAGATAATTCTAATACTATTTTATTTTATTTAATGGTTATAGGTATGATTATGACTGCTATTCCCTTTGGATTTCAATTTAAAATTCCTTCTACTAAAGAAATATTACTTTTATTAGGAATGGGTATTTTTTCTTATCTAGGACAATATACTCTAACTCATGGATTTAAATATGTAAAAGCTATTGAAGGAAGTTTAATTTCTTCTAGTAGAATATTTATAGCTTCTATTTTTGGAATAATATTTTTAGGTGAACCATTTAGTATCGAAGTCTTAGGTGGAGGATTATTTATATTTTTAGGAATCGTTCTAGTAAGTCAAAAAAAATCATAAATCAATTATTTTTATTAACTTTTTTAAATAGTGGGGGTGAAACAAATTTTATATAATATACTAAGAATTTTATTATATATTCCCCTTGGGATAGCTATAATATTTTCTTCTAAATTAAGAAATTTTATAAGAAAAAGGGTATTTCAAAAGGTAGATATCAAGGATAAACCGAATACAATTTGGATTCATTGTGCATCTGTTGGAGAAGTAAATTTAGCAGAACCTATAATAAATAAATTTATAGATGAAACTTCTAATTTGATATTATTAACTATGATGACAGATACAGGTAGAGCTACAGCTGAAAAAAAATATTCTACAAATAAAAGGGTTAAATTATTATTTTTTCCAATAGATGATTATTTTGCAATAAAAAAAATATTAAATAAAATCACTCTAAAAAAATTAATATTAATAGAAACTGAAATCTGGCCAAATTTAATAAGAATGTGTGCTAAAAAATCAAAAGTAGCCATGATAAATGGTCGAATTTCAGATAGAAGTATTAATTCTTATAAAAAAGCCAAATTTTTACTGAAACAATTATTTAAAAATATCGATGTTTTTATCATGCAAACAGCACAAGATAAAGATAGGATTATTTCTTTAGGAGCTCGTGCTAATAAAGTATTTAATTTTGGAAATTTAAAATTTAATATAGAATTACCTACTTATAAAAAAAGTGAATTAGAAGAATTAAAGACTAAATTAGAAGTTGGAAATAGAAAAATATTTGTAGCTGGAAGTACTAGAGGTGGAGAAGAAGAACATATCTTAAAAGCCTTTGATAAGCTAAAGAATACATTATTAATTTTAGTCCCACGACACATTGAAAGAACTGACGATATATGTGAACGATTATTAGAAGGGAAATATAAGTATTCTAAATGGACTGAGTTAGAAGAAAAATCTCCTTTAGAAAGCTCTGTTATTATTGTAGATAAAATAGGGGAACTTCGTAAATTATATGCTATCTGTGATAATGCTTTTGTAGGAGGAACTTTAGTTGATATAGGAGGTCATAGTCTTTTAGAACCTCTATTTTATAGAAAAATTCCTATTTTTGGTCCTTATATACAAAATGTAAGGGAAATTGCAAAAGAAATTATAGCTAGAAAAATCGGTATTCAAGTACAAAATACTGAAGAATTATTAGGATTAATTAAAAATGGAAAATTTGTATTAGAAAATGAAAATAATATAAAAAAAGAAATTGATAGTTTTTTTGAAGCTAATGGCAATGTAGTAGAATTAACATTTGAAAAATTAAAAAATTAATGAATAGCCGTTCAAAAAATTGACATAGGATAGAAACTTTAGTATACTAAAATGTACTGAATATGAATGGTAGGAGGAAAAATGTCAGAAATAAAAAACGAAAACAATGTAGGAGATATGTGGAAACATTTCTTTAGATATGAAAGAAAACATTATAACCCATAT
>QNYN01000062.1 GCA_003973585.1 Fusobacteriota bacterium
GTTTTTGTTCCATTATAATCTTTTTTGTTCTAAAACTATCTTGTTTGTTTGACTTTTTTTGTTTTTTTTTATATACTTAACCTAGAAACTCTAATAAAAAAATTAATAAAAAAAAAGAAAACAGGGAGGAATTTTATGAGTACATCAACAATTAAAACCGAAAAAAAAGTTAGTTTTGTTGACAAATTTTTAAATGTAATTGAAAAAGGTGGAAATGCATTACCCCATCCAGCAACATTATTTGGTATTTTAGCACTTTTAATGATTGTTATATCGGGAATAGGGGCTGCATTAGGTTGGTCAGTTGAATTTGAAGGTATTAACAGAAAAACAATGCAAATGGAAAATATGGTTATTCAAACTAAATCTTTAATGAGTGCAGAAGGAATAAACTATATCTTTACTAGTATGGTTAAAAACTTTACGGGATTTGCACCACTTGGAACAGTTTTAGTAGCTATTATTGGTATTGGTGTCTGTGAAAGATCAGGATTAATGGCAATCTTATTAAAGAAAACAGCTCTATCAACTCCAAAGAAAATGGTAACTGTTATGGTAGTTTTCTTAGGAATCATGTCAAATGTAGCATCTGATGCTGGTTATGTTGTATTACCACCATTAGCAGCATTAATCTTCTTATCATTTGGTAGACATCCTTTAGCAGGATTAGCAGCAGCATTTGCCGGTGTTTCTGGTGGATTCTCAGCTAACTTATTAATTGGTACTATCGATCCATTATTAGGAGGTATCTCTACAGAGGCTGCTAGATTATTAGACCATACATATGAAGTTGCTCCAACTGCAAACTACTTCTTCATGTTTGTTTCTACATTTATAATTGCAATAATTGGTTGGTATGTAACTGAAAAAATAGTTGAACCTAGATTAGGAAAATATGAAGGAGATGACACTTTAAAATTTGATGAAGTAACTCCAGAAGAAAAGAAAGCTTTAAGATCAGCAGGAATCTGGACTATAGTTTTAATAATTGCTTTAGTTCCATTATATTTTATTCTTGGACCTAACTTTTTAGGACACGGATTAGTTCCTATCATCGTTTTATTCTTTGCAGTTCCTGGATTAGCTTATGGTAGATCTATTGGAGTAATAAAGTCAGATAAAGATGTTATGAAGATGATTAGTGATTCAATGGCAACTATGTCAGGATACTTAGTATTAGTATTCTTCGCAGCTCAATTTATCGCATACTTTAACTACTCTAACTTAGGTACTATATTAGCAGTAAAAGGTGCTGAAGGATTAGAAGCAACTGGAATGACTGGTATACCTTTAATTATTGGATTTGTAATTGTTACTGGTATCTTAAATTTATTTATGGGATCTGCATCTGCTAAATGGGCTATCTTAGCTCCAGTATTTATCCCAATGTTAATGAGAGTAGGATATACTCCTGAATTTACACAATTAGCATATAGAATTGGAGATTCAACTACAAACATTATTTCTCCATTAATGAGTTACTTTGCAATGATTATCGTATTCATGCAAAAATATGATAAAAAAGGATCTATGGGAACATTAATCTCTATCATGTTACCATTCTCAATGGCATTCTTAGTTGGTTGGTCACTTTTATTAATCGTATGGATGATGTTAGGATTACCTATCGGACCTGGTGTTGGAATCTACATGTAATTATGATATAATAACTAAATATACTATAATGAAAAAGACGGGAATTTCTCGTCTTTTTCTTAAAAATAAAATTTTTATAAGTCAGAGGTGACATCAAATGCTAAAAAAAGGGAAAATTTATAGTCTTGAAAAAGTTGTATCTCCATCTGATACAGCCATAGTTGTAGGTTCCGGTGGTTTAGAAGTATTTTCAACTCCTAGCTTAATAGCCTTTATGGAAAAAACTGCATTTTTATGTGTAGAAGATATGTTAGAAGTTGGATCTTCTACTGTTGGGATTTCAGTTAATACAAAACATTTAAAAGCTAATTTAGTAGGAGATAAACTAAATTGTACTGCAACACTTACTGAAATCGATGGTAGAAAACTTTATTTTGAAATAATAGTTACTCATAATGAAACTATTATAGGTAGCAGTTTCCACGAACGATTTATTATAAATAAAGAAAAATTTATGGATAAACTAAAAAAAAGATAGAAAATTCTATCTTTTTTTTATGTCAATAAGCTAACCAAAATTATGGGTAATTAACAGTTCGTGGATATCCAAAATTTAGTATATATAGGATTTTTTAGTTGTTAAACTAAAATTCATATCCTAAAAACATAGAAACTAAAACTCCTTTTGCATCTGCATCATTAGATAATACAAATTCTAAAGGCCCAAAAAAACTGTCTACTGCAACTCCTACTCCTACTCCATGCTTATAATCTTTACCTAATTCCATTCCATCATCTAGGGATTTAAATTTACTCTTTCTATAAGTAACAACATTATACTGAAGATTTAAATATAATTTTTTACTTAACTTATGTCTTAATTTAATTCCACCAAGGTAAAATTCCTCTGTATGTTTTCTCATGGCATTCATCCCATAAAATGAAAAACTGTTTATAGTTTGATTACTTCTTAATCCTCCTAATTTAAGATATTCATTTTCAGGAATATACCCACCAAACATTTTACCTCCTGATCCAAATATTTCAATATTTAAATTTTTAGATAAAGGAATATATTTATGTAAATCTAATACTCCCCCATAAAACTCTGTATTTTTATTATCTTTTAGACTTGTTCCTATAAAAAGTTCTCCTCTATTATATGCTCCCTTTACTGAAAAGTAGGGATCATCTCTAGTATCTGTTAATATTACAGTTTTATTTTTCAAATACTCCCATGAAGTTTTATCAATCATATCTTGACTACCAGTTTTATACTTATTTTTTATTCCAATATAATAAAATTTCGTTGCAAATAAATAAGAATTTAATATAGAAGTCCCAAGTCCAGCACTTAAAAATAATGAATAATTGTCATAGGTAGCTACTTTATCTTCTTTTTTATAAATAAATAAAGGTGAACTACCAAATCCTGCATTAAAAAGTCCTATATAAGTTGTGTCTCTATAAGTATAATCTGTTATTGTTTCAAATTCTATTTTTGGATTTTCTGAAGCTTCTAACATTACCATATACTCATTATCAAATAAACCATATTTTTTCATCTCTGTAGCCACTCTTAAAACTGGTCCATAATCACTACTAAAATTTAGTCCTAATCTCAAATATTTTTCTTCACTTTCAACTACTTTTACAGATAATTTACCATCTTTAACTGTATAAAAAAATCTATCAACAATATCTATTGCTTTTATCCTTTTCATCCACTCTTCAAATTCTTCTTCAGAATATTCTGCAGGAAGTTTTTTTCTAGATAGATATTCTATTTTCTCTTTTGTAACTGCATCGTTTCCTGTTAAAATAAGTTCATTTATTTTTATTTTAGAAGGTTTTTCTAATTTCTTCTTATTTGTAATTTCTTTTTTCTTAAATAACTCATTGTTTTTATCTAATTTTTGTAACTCTACTACATCTTTTATTTCTTTTTCATGTTTTATTGTTTCTATTTCTCCTTTTTTAACTAGCTCTTCTAACCCAGTAAAATCAGCAGTAGAATGTTTTTTTACATCTGGAATAATTAAAATATCTGCTAACTTTTTAGCTTTTTCAAACTGTTCATCCCCTTTATAAGATGTTAACTTTTCTAATATTTCAAATACATTTGAATTTTTATCAATCTTTTGAGTCTCTGCTGTAATATCTACTGCAATAACAACATCTGCTCCCATATCAATAACATCTTGAACAGGTAAGTTTTCAATTAATCCACCATCTACATAATATTCCCCATTATCTTCTACAGGATCAAATATTGTAGGAAGTGCCATACTCATAAATACTGCCTTAGCTAAATCCCCCTCTCCAACAACATTTCTACTACCATCATTTATATTAGCTGAAATGGCTCTAAAAGGTATAGGAAAATCATCAAAATCAGTTACTCCTTCAGCTGGTAAAAACATTTTTTTTAACTCTAAATAAAAAGCTTCCCCTGTTAAAACTCCCTTTGGAATTTTTAAACTATAGTTATCATCAACTTCTAAATTAAAAAAATATTTTTCCTTCTGCACTTTATATTTTAGAGAAGTATATCTTCTATCTTGGTTATCATCCTTATAAGACTCCCAATCTATAGCTAACAAAAGTTTTTCTATCTCATCAGGTGTATATCCAATTGCATAAAGTGCTCCTACAATACTTCCAAAACTCGTTCCTGTAATATAATCTACTTCTATTCCATATTTTTCTAACTCTTTAAGAACACCTATATGAGCTATTCCTTTAGCGCCTCCTCCACTTAATACTAACCCTACTTTTATTGGTACTCTTGCATTATCTTTTTTTTCTTGAATTTCTTTCTTGAGTTCTTTTAATTTTTTTAATTCCGATTCTTTTTCTGAAATTCGACTATTAATTAACTTCATTTTACTTGTTTCATTAGGTATGATAATTTCTGATGAAAATATATTTATAAAAACAATCAAAAAAACCAGAAATATTTTTGACTTTCTCATAACTCCCCCCTTATATAGCTATAATCATTTTTAATTTATTCTAAGTAATCTTAGTTTTTCCTTTAAATTAAATTACTTTATCATAGATACAAAAAAAGACTAGCAAGCTAGTCCTTTTGGTTTAGAATGAAATTGTGATATCTACATTTCTATTTTGCATTTTTCCTTCTTTTGTACTGTCATCTGCTATAGGTTCAGAAGTTCCTATTCCTACAGTTTCAATTCTAGAAGAATCTATTCCTTTACTAATTAAATAGTCAGAAACCGATTTTGCTCTTTCTTCAGATAACTTTTTATTAAACTCTTCTGGTCCTGTTGCATCTGTATGTCCTTTTATTGTCGCTTTTGCTTCTGGATATTCTTCCAAAGTTTCAACAATTGAATCTAAAGTTTTCTTTATACTTTCATTTAACTCTGCTTTATTTAATTTAAACGATGCTTCTGCAGAAGGAATTAAAGATAATGAACCATCTTCAGTTTTAGTTATTTTAGTTCCTGTTCCATCAAATTTTCCTGCTATTTTATTATATTCTTCAATTTCAGTAGCTTCTTTTTTAGCTGCTTCTATTTGAGTTTTTAATTCTTCATTTTCTGATTTTACTTCTTCTAAAGTTTCAGCATTCATATCTACAGTTTGATTCAATTCATTTATTTGAGTAGGAATATCTACTTTTTCTTCTGAACTAGAGCAAGCTGATAATGCTCCTAATATTAGAAGCCCAAATAATACTTTTTTCATAAATCTTCACCTCCTTTAATTTTAATAACCCTCAACTTCTTATACCAAATTAATTTCTTTTTCCTTTTATAAAAAAAAGATCCTCCGAAAGATTCTTTTTAATTTATTTAAATTATGAATTAATCACTCTATGAGCCATTGCTATGGCCACTTCATTAAGGTGTAAAATTCCGATATTTAAAAGAACTGCTACTGAAATATCATCTCCTATACGGACTAAAGAAATTTTCCCTCCAACATTAAATCCATTTGTCTTATTGCTTACTTGACTAAGGGCATCTCTAACAGCTCCTACAATTATTCCATTATGACTTCTATTATCCTCTACTAATCCATTTTTAATAGCTGAAACAATTGAATTTTCAATAATTTTAATCGTTATATCTGGCATTTTCCCACCAATATTTACTGCTGCAGTTAAAATTCCTAGCTTTTTATATTTCTCTTTTAACACTTTCTCTTCTTCTCTAGTTGTAAGGACCATTTGAATAGCAATTTTTGAAATTTCATAGCTTTTTTCTTTCATTAATATTTCCTCCTTATATTACATAAACACTTTATTTAAAATAAATTAAAACCCCTATAAATTTATAGAGGTTTTAAATAGAAATAATTTTAATTTTCTTTAGAAAGTTGAATAAGTAGCTCCCCTGCCTCTACAATTTTCATTTCTTTCACAAAAATTTCTTCTACAATTCCATCAGTTTTAGCTGTAATAGTCGTTTCCATTTTCATAGCTTCCATAATAACTAATTTTTGATCTTTTTTTACTTTATCTCCTTTTTTTACAAGGATCTCTATAATAGCTCCAGGAATACTAGCT
>QNYN01000142.1 GCA_003973585.1 Fusobacteriota bacterium
TCTACATCCTCTTGTACATCCCCTTTGAATTTCTACTGAAACTCTGTCGTGGACAATTTTTACAAATGGTACTATTTGATTTGAATAAAATTCTGTATTATCTAAATTTTCAACAATTGCTTTTTTTATTCTTTTATCTCTATGCAATCTAGGAATATAGACACCATCTAAATCTTTTATTAATTCTAATTTTTCTGATTTTGTTTTATCTGCATTTGCCACAAAAATTCTAGCAATTTCTGGCATGATATCTTCTCCATCACCTATAACAAAATAATCTACAAATCTACTCATAGGAGCAGGATTTACAGTACAAGTTCCTCCAGCCATAATAAGTGGATATTCTTCTCCTCTATCAATAGCTTTTAATGGTATCCCTGCTAAGTCTAAAGCATTTAATACATTGGTATAACTCATCTCATAAGATAAAGAAAATCCTACTACATCAAATTCTTTTAAAGGAATTTTGTTTTCTAAAGAGAACATAGGTATTTTATTTTCTCTCATAATAGTTTCCATATCTTCTAATGGAGAAAATCCTCTTTCTAAAGAAAATCCTTCTACTTTATTCATTACATCATATAATATTCTAATTCCCAAATTAGACATTCCAACTTCATAGATATCTGGAAAAAATAAACACATATTAGCCTTCCATTCTTTTTTATGGATACTATTTACTTCATTTCCCATATATTGAACTGGCATCTCTACAGACAGTAAGTATTGTTCTAAATCTATTTTCATATTTTATTATCTCCCTTTTTAACTTTTGTCATCTATCCCTTGAAATATTTTCATTTTCTCATCAACATTTTTATTATGATGTTTTTTTACTAATTGGGCTACTTCTAAATTTATATCTTTTAGTTTTTCATAACCTAATAGTGGATGTTGTTCTAGTAGTTTATCACTAAATATAACCTTTTTTATCCTTCTAAATAAACTTATATTTTCTTTACCACAATCGTGTAGAAGGGCAAATTTTAGATAAACTATGTCTTCACCTATTAATTTATCTTCTTTTACTAATTTATATACCCCTAAACAGTGTATTTTGTCATATTCATCCATTTTTTCAAAAATCTTATATTCCAAAGGGGATAAAACTATTTTCACTTCTTTTATATCTTCTAATTTAGGCTTATTAAAAATATAGTTAAAAACTTGCTTAATTCTATTATACAAATTAATCTATCTCCCTAATATAGCACTTTTTTACTATATTGTTTTTATTATTATTTTCCCATATTTTTTACGAAGTTTTTTTATATTACTTGCATTTTTACCTATAACTTCACCTTTTTTATTTTTAGAAACATAAAAAATATATACATCTTTTATTTTTTCTACTTTTAACACATTTTCTTCAGATATTTCATTCACTTCTTTTATAAAAATTTCTTCTAACTCTTTTGAAATAATTATTTTTTCTAAAGTTAAATATTTACCTGGTAAAATCTTTTTTTCTCCTGTTAGTATATAACCTGACATAATCCTAACTTGCTTTGGCATAAAAGAATTTCCTAAAAATACCAATTCTCCATTTTCATAAGAAACTTCTACACTTCTTATTTTTTCTTTTAATTGCTTTCCTTTTTTATCAGTAAACTCACTGACATCATAGGTTCCTGTTAATTCTTCACATCTTTTTAAAATTTCTATTTCACTAGATAAAACTTTATCTTTTGGATAAATATATCTATATTTTCTCCCTATAACCATTTCTGGAATAGCTAAATTTGGTAATGTTTTTTCAATTTTTAATATTTTTAAATTTTTTATTTTTTCATTAAATTTATTTTTTAATTCTAACTTATCTATTTTATTATTTGAATTAATATAAAGAATATTTTCTTTAGCACTAACCATAGCATCGGTTCTTCCACCTTGCTGTACTCCCTTTGCCCATGTTATTCCTAATTCTCCTAAAACTCTTATAAATTCACCCTTTACAGTTTTCTTTATAGAATCTCCTTTTTTATTTTCATCAAAAGAATGGAATTTTTTACCATTGTAGGAGATAAAAAATAAATATCCAAATTTTGTTGTTTTTTCTAAACTTCTAAAATTCATTTTAGTAACTCCCTACTTATACTTTTACTTTTCACTAAATTTCTAATTTGGTTATCTAACTTCATGACATCTTCTACATCTTGGTTCATATGATTCAGTTGCTCCTACTAATACGATAGGATCATCTTTTTTAGCTGGCTTTCCATTGATTAATCTTTGAGAAACTGTAGCTGGATTTCCACAACTAGCACAGATAGCTTGTAATTTATCTACATATTCTGCCCTTGCTAAAAATTCACCCATATCGCCAAAAGGTTCTCCTTTGAAATCTTTATCTAGTCCTGCAACTATCACTCTTTTTCCTAAATCAGCTAATTTCTCACAAAATGCTACTGCTCCCTCTGAAAAAAATTGAATTTCATCTATACCTACTACTTGACAATCTGAATATTTTTCAAAAAATATTTTTTCCATTTCTTTAATACTTGATACTGGTACTGCTTCTATAAAAATCATATCATGAGAAGATAATTTTTCTTGATCATATCTTGTATCACTTGAATGTTTAAAAGCTACTACTTTTTGTTTAGCATATTTTGCCATTCTTAATCTATTTATTAATTCAGAACTTTTTCCTGAAAACATACTTCCTGTTATTACTTCTAACCAACCCATTCCTGCTGTTACTATTATTTTCATAATTTTGTACTCCTATCTATTGAATATTTTTTTATCTATATTTAATATTATATCTACAACTGGTTTTATAATATCTTTTGTTTTATATACAAGTAGTGCTATTAACCATCCCATTATAAAAGCTCCAAATATATCAAATGGATAATGAATCCCTTCAAACACTCTGCATAATCCAAGGATTGTACCTACAACTAACATTTTTGTCCCAAGTTTTTTAGTATTTTTAAACATAACTAAAGCCCATGAAAGTGTCAACATAAATGTAGTATGATCCGACGGGAAAGAACTATCTGGTCTGTGTTCTTTTAATAAAGTTCCTAATCCATTTGCAAATGGTCTTGGGTGGAAATAAAAGATTTCTACAATATGATTTGCTAGTATTGCTAATACTACTGCAATTGTTGCATAAATAGCTTCTTTTTTATTTTTTCTTATAAAATAAACATATATTATTAAAAGGATGAAGAAATATGGTCCACCTTCTCCTAAAAATACTCCTACTTTATCTAAAACATTAGATTTTCCAGCAAAATTATTAATTGACAAAAATAATAATCGATTTAATTCTCCCATTTTCTCCTCCAAAATAATTTATTTTTTTCTTTTAACATAGGTTAAAGTATATCATATTTTCAACCTTATTTCAATTTGACATTTGTTATTAAAAAGAGTACTATTTACTCAAAATAAAACATTATATTGACTAGTCTATAGGCTAGTCTTTTTTTTAGGAGGAACACTTATGAAAAAAATAATATCTGGAATTCAACCTAGTGGTATATTACATATAGGTAATTATTTCGGTGCTATCGAACAATTTATCAAATTCCAAGAAGAAAATGACTGTTTATTTTTTGTAGCAGACTATCATGCTTTAACATCGTCAACTGATGCAGACTCACTTAGAAAAAATTCAAGGGATGTTGTATTAGACTATTTAGCATTGGGAGTAGATCCTACAAAAGCTAGTATCTTTATTCAATCACATGTACCAGAGCATACAGAGCTTATGTGGATCTTATCAAATTTAACACCTATGTCTCTTCTAGAAAGAGGTCATTCATTTAAAGATAAAACTGCAAAGGGAATTTCTTCTAATACAGGATTATTTACTTATCCAGTTCTTATGGCTGCTGATATCTTAATGTATGATATAGATGTAGTTCCAGTTGGAAAAGATCAAAAACAACATCTAGAAATGACTCGTGATATCGCTATTAAATTCAATGAAAAATATGGTACTTGTTTTAAATTACCTGAACCTATGATTGTAGAAAGTACAGCAGTAGTTCCAGGTGTAGATGGTGCCAAGATGTCAAAATCATATGGTAATACCATCGATATGTTCGCTTCTAAAAAAGTATTAAAAAAGCAAATTATGAGTATTGTAACTGATTCAACACCTTTAGAAGATCCAAAAGATCCTGAAAATAATGTAACAACTCTTTATAAATTATTTGCAACACCAGAACAATTAGAAGAAATGAAAGAAAAATTTAGAGCTGGTGGATATGGATATGGTCATGCAAAAAAAGAACTTTTAGAAGCTATTTTAGAATTTTTTGCAGATGCTAGAGCTAGAAGGGAAGAATTAGTAGCTAATCCTGAATATGTAGATAAAGTTTTAGCTGAAGGAGCAGAAAAAGCAAGAAAACTAGCTAGAAAAAAAATAGAAGAAGTTAAAAAAGCTGTAGGCTTAATATAAATTTATTTAAACAGGTGAATAACACCTGTTTTTTTCTTGCTTTAACAATTTTATCCTTCAAAAAAAATGATATCTATGGTATTATTACAGTTAGTGTTTTAATTAGATTTTAGTACATTTCTAATTAATTTAGGAGGTTTATATGAAAAAATTTATGTTAACTTTATGTTTTGTTTTTATTTCAGGATGTTCTAGTTATGTCCCTAAAAATGAAATTTCAGAAGTAAAAACAGTAGAAAGCATAAAAAGTAATAATAGTGAAAAGGAAACCAATGAAAACATAACCTTTTCCAATCAAAAATGGTGGTTAACTTATAAGGATGAAAATCTAAATGAATTAATAGAGTTAACTCTAGAATCAAATAGTGATTTAAAAATAGCTACTCTAAATATCCAAAGGGCTAGTGCAACAATAGATGCTGCTGCTGATAGTGCTTTTAAAATGGGGTTATATGGTGGAGCTACATATTATGGAACAAGTAAACCCCATACAAAATCAAAGGCAATAGGACCTCAACCTATTGGAATCCCTGAAGATGCTTTTGCTGGAGAAACTGCATATGTTGCTGGTGCGGGGCTTAAAGCTAGCTATAATTTCAACTTTTATGACAAATATGGAAATTTAGCTAAACAACAAGAATATATTGCAAGGGGATTAGAATTTAGAACTAAATTAGTTGAACTTAGTTTGACTACTAACTTAACAAAATTATATGGGTATTATCTATATTTAGAAACAGAAAAAGAAAATTTAGATGCTAGATTAAAAGTTTTAAATTCTATAAAAGATAAAGTTGAAAAAACTATAGAATTAGGTAATGGAGTAGATGAAGACTTACTTTCTATTAATAATAAAATTTTAGCTTTAAATAAATATATAAATTTAAACAAATTACATAGAGAATCGACAATTGAAACTATCAATTCTCTATCTTCATATGAGCATAGAGAAGAAGTTGATAGAATATTAAAAAATGCAAAGAAAGACAAGCTTTTAGAAGAAGATTTTATTGTTCCTAATAGTGTTTCTTCCGATGTTATAGTAAATCGTCCTGATGTTCAATACTATATGATGATGATAGAATCACAAAAGGCTAAATTAACTGCTGCTAAATCTGATTTTTATCCACAAATGTCAATTGGTGGAGATATAGGATATAGAGGTGTTGGATTAGACAATAGCTTCAAAGATTTTTCTTCTTTAATGTGGTCTTTTGGTCCAAAAGTATATTTACCTATATTTAATCTTTCAGGTGTAAAAACAAACTATAAAATTGCTGGAATACAAGTAAATATCTTTGTTGAAGATTATAATAAAACTGTAAATGGAGCTATCAAGGATATCAACGATAAACTTACTTCAGTAAAAATAGCTAAAATCAATTATAGAGATATAGATCAAATATATTTAAATAATAAAAAACAATATGAAAATTCTAACTTTAAATTTAAAATAGGATCTATTTCTGAATATGAAAATCTAAATGATCAATACACTTACTTAGCTGCATCTTTGACTAAAAATCAACAAAATTATAAAGTCTTTTCTGAACAAGTAGACTTAATAAATAGTTTAGGTGGAGTTTATAAAAGTAAAGATGAAATAAAAAAAGATAGCTTAAATTAGGAGGAACAATGGCAAAAGAAATTATAAAAGAAGATGAAAATCTACA
>QNYN01000031.1 GCA_003973585.1 Fusobacteriota bacterium
AGATATAGATATAGATATTTGTCAAGAAAGAAGACATGAAATAATAGAATATGTAGGGAAAAAATATGGAAGAAATAAAGTTGCTCAAATTATAACTTTTGGAACTATGAAAGCAAGAGCTGCTATAAGAGATGTTGGAAGAGTTTTAAATATTCCATTATTTAAAGTAGACAAACTAGCAAAATTAGTCCCTCAATCTTATTCTATTGACAGGACTCTAAAAGAAGTGAATGAATTTAAAATAGCATATGAAACAGATACTGAATCTAAAAAAGTTATAGATATATCAAAGGGATTAGAAAATAAAGTAAGACATTCTTCTATCCATGCTGCAGGTGTTGTTATTACAAAAAATCCTTTAACTAATAATGTACCATTATATTCTGATAGCAAAGGGGAACAAATTTGTACCCAATATCAAATGAAAGAATTAGAAGAATTAGGTCTTCTAAAAATGGACTTTTTAGGTTTAAAAACTTTAACTGTAATCCAAAGAACTATTGATTATATAAAAGAGAATAGTGGGGTAGATATAAAATTAAGTGATATTCCATTAGATGCTCCTTTGGTCTATGATGCACTTCAAAGGGGAGATACTATAGGAGTATTTCAATTAGAATCACAAGGAATAAGAAAATTATTAAAAAAAATACATCCTAATAATTTTGAAGATTTAATAGCAGTATTAGCTCTTTATCGACCAGGACCACTAGGATCTGGAATGGTAGATGATTATATCCAAGTGAAAAATGGAAGAAAAGAAGTAAAATATCCACATAAAAACTTAGAAGATATATTGAAAGAAACTTATGGGGTAATTTTATACCAAGAACAAGTAATGAAAATTGCAGCTATTATGGCTAATTATTCTTTGGGAGAAGCAGATTTACTCCGTCGTGCTATGGGGAAAAAAATAGCTGAACTTATGGAGGAAAATAGATTAACTTTTGTAGAAAGATCTATAAAAAATGGATATCCTAAAAAAGTAGCTGAAGATGTCTTTTTCTTAATAGATAAATTTGCAGGGTACGGTTTTAATAAGTCCCATTCAGCAGCTTATGGGTTAATTGCATATTGGACATCTTACTTTAAGGAATACTATCCAAAATGCTATTATGCTGCCCTTATGACTTCCGAACGAGGTAACAACGACAAATTAGCAATTTATATTGATGATGCTAAAAAACATAATATAAATATAGGATTACCCGATATAAATAAAGTAAGTAGTAAATTTATAGTTGATGGAAATAAAATCCGATTTGGAATGTCTGCTATAAAAAATCTTGGTGAAGGAATTATAGAAAAATTAAAAAAAGATATTGAAACTTTTGGAGAATATAAAGATTTTAAAGATTTTGTTATTAGAACTAGAAAAATTAATTTAAATAAAAAAGCATTAGAAGCTCTTATTTTATCTGGAACTTTAGATCCTTTGCCAGGTAATCGAAGAGAAAAATATAGCTCGATCGATAAAGCAATAGCCTATGCAAATATGGTCAGTAAAAATGATCCTATCCAACAAATGAATTTATTTGGACAAGCTAATGCTACTATTGGAAACTTTTCAATGCCCTCTTTAGAAGAATATAAAATCGAAGATCTATTAAAAAAAGAAAAAGAATACATTGGATTTTATTTTACAGGTCATCCTTTAGATAAATATAAAGATTTATTAAATGTATATGAATTAGATAAAATAGTTGAACTGAAAGCAGAAACTCCTCATCATACAAAAACTTGTGGAATTATTAGTAATATAAAAAAAATTATAACTAAAAAAAATAAACAAATGATGGGAACCTTTATTTTAGAAGATCATTTTAGTTCAATTGATTGTACTGTTTTTCCAAAAGAGTTTGAAAGATTGTCTAATTATTTAATAGATGGAAATGCAGTATATTTAGAAGGTGTTGTTCAATTAAATTTTTTCAACGGTAATGAAGAAAAAAAAATAATAGTTAGAGATATAAAATATTTAGAAGACATTGTTGAAATATCTAGTTTTAAAGTATATATCTTAATCGATGAAGAAACTAAAGTACACTCACCAAAGCTAAAACAATTAATTTTAAAAAATCCTGGAAAGCATAAAGTATATATAGCACTTAAAGATAAAACGGGAAATAAAGTTATTCAATTAGGAGACAAATATAGGGTAGATATAAATTTAAATTTTATTCGTAGTCTCGAAGAGTTGCTCGGAGCTGATAAAATCAAAATTAAATAACAGGTGTATTTTTAATTATTGAAATAAGTATATATATATGTTAAAATTTAGAGAAACCAAAAATTATGGGGAGGCAAGATGAAAAACGATATAAGTACAGTAAGTAAAATAATAAAAATAATCGGAGAATCAAAACTTACAGAAATCTCTATAGAAAAAGAAGAGTTTAAGCTTTTTATAAAAAAATCAAACTCTGTTTTAACAGAGCCAGTAATAGAAGAAGAAATTATTGAAGAAAAAGCAACCGAAGAAATTCAATTAGATAATGAAGAAAACATTGTTTCTGAGTCAGTTGGTAGATTTTACTATATTGACAAAGATGGTGAGCCTATGATGTCTCCAGGAATGGAAGTAACAAAAGGACAAAAAATAGGATATATAGAAGCTATCGGTATTAAAACTAATATTAAAAGTGAAGTTGATGGAAAAATAAAAGAAATATTAATAGAAAACGGTGAAGTTGTTGAATACGGAAAAATATTAGTTACAATAACCGTATAAGTAGGAGGATATCATGTTCAAAAAAATATTAATAGCTAATCGTGGAGAGATAGCAGTTAGAATTATTAGAGCAGCTAAAGAATTAGGTATAAAAACAGTAGCCGTTTATTCTATAGCTGATAAAGAAAGTTTACATGTAATGTTAGCAGACGAATCTATTTGTATAGGTCCTGCAATGAGTACTGAATCATATTTAAAAATCCCTAATGTTATTGCTGCAGCTGAAGCTACAGGAGCTGAAGCTATCCATCCTGGATATGGTTTTTTAGCAGAAAATGCTGATTTTGCAAAAATCTGTAAAACACATGGAATAACTTTTATTGGACCAAGTCCAGAGTGTATAAATAATATGGGAGATAAAGCTACTGCTCGTAAAACAGCTGTAGAAAATGGTGTTCCTTTAACAAATGGTACAGGTATAATCCGTGATATGGAAGAAGCAAGAAAAGCAGTTCATGAAAAAATAGGATATCCTGTAATGATAAAAGCCACTGCTGGTGGCGGTGGAAAAGGAATGAGAATCGCAAGAGATGACGAAGAATTTGCTGTTAATTTTATAGCAGCTCAAAATGAAGCAGATGCAGCCTTTGGAAATCCTGATTGCTATGTAGAAAAATATGTAGAAAATCCTAGACATATAGAAATACAAATTGTAGGAGATAAATTTGGAAATGTAGTTCACTTAGGTGAAAGAGATTGTTCTATTCAAAGAAGACACCAAAAATTAATAGAAGAAGCTCCATCAGCTACACTACCTAAAGATGTTAGAGAAAAAATGGGAGAAGCTGCAGTAAAATTAGCTAAAGCTATAAATTATGATTCAGTTGGTACTTTAGAATTTTTAGTAGATGTCAATAATGATTTTTTCTTTATGGAAATGAATACAAGGGTACAAGTAGAACATACAGTAACTGAATCTGTTACTGGTTTTGATATTATTAAAGCTCAAATATTAGTAGCTGCTGGTCATGAAATACCTATTTCACAGTCGGATATTGAATTACACGGTCATTCTATTGAGTGTAGAATTAATGCTGAAGATCCTGAAAATGGATTTATGCCATCTGCAGGTACTTTAGAAAAATATATTGTTCCAGGTGGTATTGGAGTAAGGATTGATTCTCATTCTTATCAAGGATATACTATTCCACCATATTATGATTCTATGATTGGTAAATTAATTGTTCATGGGGCTGATAGAGAAGAAGCTATAATAAGGATGAAAAGAGCATTGGAAGAATATAAAATCGAAGGTGTTGAGACAACAATTAAATTTCATGAAAAAGTATTAAACAATGAGGAATTTAAAAGTGGAAATTATTCAACTAATTTTATAGAAAAAAACTTCCCTGAATATTTAAAAGGATAAAATTTATAAAAATAAAGGAATTTTATAAAAAAAGTAATATAACATAGTAGAAAAATAAATCGTTATAAGATAATTTTTGGAGGTGGACTAATGTCTGAGTTAGGAAGTATTAAAATCGCAGATGATGTAGTAAAAGCAATAGCAGCTAGGGCAACTTTAGAAGTTGATGGTGTCTATAAAATGACAGGTGGAGTAACTGATGAAGTAAATAAAATTTTAGGTTTTAATAAGATGACTAAAGGAGTCAAAGTTGAAGTAGGAGAAAAAGAGTGTAGTGTAGAAGTTTATCTTGTTGTAGAATACGGTTTTCCTATACCAGTAGTAGCTTCTAATGTTCAAGAAAACATTGTTAAAAACATTACTGAACTAACAGGTCTTAAAGTTGTAGAAGTAAATGTTTATATTCAAGACGTAAAGGTAAAAGAAGAAGCTTCAATAGAAGAAGTAACAGTTTAAATTAGAGGCGTATTACGCCTCTAATATTTTAATAATTGTGATTATCTTTACCAAATAATAATTGGAGGAATACATTATGTTTATGAAATTTATTTTTGGAATAGCATGGATAGGAATATTTATACTTGCTATTGGAGGAATATATGTGGGATTATTTCCTTCATACTTGGATATAATAGATTTTAATGACTTATTAACTAGAGTTGCTATTGGAGGAGTTTCTTTTATATATTTAATACTCTTTATAGAAAAAGTCGTTAGACTTTTTGAAAGACCTAAAGAATTAAGAATAAAAACTCCTAATGGAATGTTAAAAATTTCATCTAATTCTATCAATAATATAGTAAAAGAAGCTGTTAATGAATACCCAAAAGTAAGAAATTCAAAAGTAAAAAATAAAACTAAAGGAAAAAAATTGAAAATATTTGTATCTATTGATATAATGTCTAGTCAGTCACTTTCAGATGATTTAAAATTAATCCAACAAGAGATCAAAGATAGAATTGAAAGCTATTTAGATTTAAGTATAGCTGATATTGAACTTAGAGTTACCAAATTAACAAAAGATAAATCTAATGGTAGGTGAGGTGATTAGATATGATTGAAGAATTAATAGAAAAATTTAGTATCAATAGTAAAAAATATATAGGTGGACTTATGGGATTTGCTTTTGGTTATATTTTTATAATTCATGGTATAATGTCTATGTTGATAGTTATGTTTGCAACTTTTTTAGGAGCAACTTTAAGTGACAAAAAAAATATCAAAAAATTAAAAGAAATATTAATAAAAAAATTAAAAGAAGAATAGGAAGGGAAGACTATGGGAGAAAGATTAGCAAGTAGAAAAATAGCAAGGGAAGAATTATTTAAACTTTTATTTGAAGCAGATATGAATAAAGTCACACCTTTAAAAAGGTTAGATGAATTCCTAAGTGATGGAAATAGAAGAACTGAATTAGTATCTAAAAATAATGATAACACAAATAATGTAGAAGAAATTGAATTATTAGAAGAAGAAATCAAATTCATCAGAAAATTTGCTGAAGGTATTGATAAACATTATGGAACTATTGATGCTGAATTAAATGAGAAAATGGAAGATTGGTCTCTAGAAACTATTGGAAATGTCGAGAGATCTTTACTTAGATTTGGTGTTTATGAATTATTATATGAAGATACAGGGTTTGAGATTGTTTTAAATGAAATAATTGAATTAGCTAAAACTTATGGTGATACTTCTTCACACGAATTTGTAAATGGTGTATTAGCTAAATTTGTAAAAAAATAGCAAAAAAAAAACAGTTTTTTAACTGTTTTTTTTTCGACTTAATTTCTCTATTAACTTTATATTTTCTTCTAAATTTTTTATTTTAGTAGTACTTACAAGGATAGATTTGATAGATTCTTCTTTTAAGATATAATCAAAAGCT
>QNYN01000065.1 GCA_003973585.1 Fusobacteriota bacterium
AACAATTTTATTCCTATATAAAATTTAAGTTTTTATAGTATATCACATGCTATTAAAATTTATTCTTCATTTTACTTGTAAATATAGTAAAATTTATGCTAAACTGAAAAAACGGAGGTGTTACAATATGATAATTAAACCAAGAGTAAGAGGAAGTTTAGCTCTTAATTGCCACCCTATTGGATGTAAAAAAATAATCGAAGATCAAATAGAGGTTGCAAAAACAGGAAAACAATATAAAGGTGCAAAAAAAGTATTAATTTTAGGAGCATCATCAGGATATGGATTAGCTAGTAGAATTTCTTTGGCATTCGGTGGAGGTAAAGCTGATACTATCGGTGTTTCTTTTGAGAAAGAAGGTACTGCTAGAAAAGTTGGAACAGCTGGTTGGTATAATAATATATGGTTTAAAGAGGCAGCTGAAAAAGAAGGATTAATTGCAAAAAATTTCATAGGAGATGCTTTTTCTCACGAAATGAGAGCTGATGTTATTAAATATATCAAAGAAGAATTTGGTGGAAAAATTGATTTATTAATATACAGTGTGGCTTCTGGAGTTAGACAAGATCCTGACACAGGAATTTTACATAGATCATCAATAAAGCCTATTGGTGAAGAATTTAGTGGTTATACTTTAAATATACAAAAAGAAGAATTAGAGTTTATGAGTGTAGACCCTGCAACAGAAGAAGAAGTTAAAAATACTGTGAAGGTAATGGGGGGAGAAGACTGGGCTCATTGGGTTAAAACTTTAGTTGCAGAAGATGTATGTAGCGAAGGATTCAAAAGTGTAGCTTATTCTTATATTGGTGGAGATATTACTCGTGCTATTTATAGGGATGGGACAATAGGTAAAGCTAAAGAACATTTAGAAGGTACTGCTAAAGAACTAGATACACTAGTTAAAGAGAAATTAAATGGTGATGTCTTTACATCTGTTAATAGAGCTATTACTACAAAGGCAAGTGCTTTTATCCCTTGTTTTTCTATCTATGCATCTGTTCTTTTCAAAGTAATGGCTGAACAAGGAAAAGAAGAGTCTTGTATGGTTCATACTCATAGATTGATGTCAGATATGATTTATGGTGATAATCCAAACTTTGATGACCAAGGAAGAATGAGACCTGACTCTTGGGAACTCTCTCAAGATATCCAAGATGAGAGTATAGCTATCTATAATAAAATTACAGAAGAAAATTTTAAAGAATTATGTGATTTTAAATTATATAAAAAGTACTTTATGAATTTAAATGGTTTTGAGGCAGAGGGTATTAATTATGATGAAGATGTAGACTTAGAATTTTTAGCTACTTTAAGACCATAATTTTATTATTAATTTCTCAAAATTTGAACACAAATGAGCAATAAATGACATTACTTAAATTTGAACTATACTATAGTCTATGATATTCTAATGCTATAGGAAAATTTAAATATTAATTAGGAGGAATGCAAATATGGCATCAAAAACAGTAGTAATAACAAACGACACAGGATTACACACAAGACCAGGAAATGAATTCGTAACTGTAGCAAAAACATTCGAATCAAAGATCATGGTTGAAAATGAAGCAGGTAAAAAAGTAAAGGGAACATCTTTATTAAAATTATTATCTTTAGGGATTAAAAAAGGAACTAAAGTAACTGTTCATGCTGAAGGTCCAGATGCTGAAGCTGCAGTTGAAAAGTTAGGAGATCTTTTAGAGAACTTAAGAGACTAATCACTTAAGATAGAAGGTCTACTTCTATCTTTTTTTATTGAAAGATAATATTTATGGAGGTTTAAAAATGAGAAAATTAATAAAAGGTATAGACGCTTCTCCAGGAGTAGTTGTAGGTAAAGCTTTTTTATATAAAGAAATAGAATTAGTAATTAATGAAAATCCTATTACAGATACAGAGGCTGAAGTAGAAAGATTATTAAAAGCTAGAAATGCTTCTAGGGATCAACTTATTGAAATTAGAAATATGACTGCTATTAATTTAGGAGAGGATAAAGCTACAATTTTTGATGGTCATATTACAATGTTAGAAGATGATGATTTATTTGAGGAAACAGTGGAATTAATCGAAGATGAAAATATCACTGCTGAGAATGCATTATCTCAACTTATAGAAGAAAATTGTGAAATGTTAGCAAATTTAGAAGATCCTTATCTTAGAGAAAGAGAAGCAGATCTTAGAGATATTGGTAAAAGATGGTTATTTAATGTAACAGGAACACCTATTGTAGATTTAGGTCATCTTCCTGCAAATACTGTTATTATAGCTCGTGATCTTACTCCTTCTGATACTGCTCAAATAGATCTTAAAAATGTAGTTGCATTTGTTACTGAAATTGGTGGAAAAACAGCACATTCATCTATTATGGCTAGATCTTTAGAATTACCTGCTGTAGTTGGTACTAAAACTATTTTAAGTGAAGTTAAAGATGGAGAGACTCTTATAGTTGATGCTCTTAATGGAATAGTTATAGTTAATCCTACAGATGAGGAAATTGAAGAAGCTATTAAGATGAAAGCAAAATTTGAGCAAGAAAAAGAAGAATTAAAAAAATTAAAGGACCAAAAAGCTACTTCTAAAGATGGAACTACTGTAGGAGCTTGGGCTAATATTGGTGGGCCTTCTGATGTAGAAGGAGTTATTAAAAATGGTGCTGATGGAATTGGACTTTACAGAACAGAGTTTTTATTTATGAATTCTAGTGATTTCCCAACTGAAGAAGAGCAATTTTTAGCTTATAAAGAAGTTGTAGAAAGAATGAATGGACTTCCAGTAACTATTAGAACTATGGATATAGGTGGAGATAAAGCACTTTCTTATATGGATCTACCTGAAGAAGAAAATCCATTTTTAGGATGGAGAGCACTTAGAGTTTGTTTAGACAGACCTGAAATATTAAAAACTCAATTTAGAGCTTTACTTAGAGCTTCTGGATTTGGATATGTTAAAATCATGCTTCCTATGATTATTTCTATTGAAGAAGTAAGAAAATCTAAAGCATTATTAGAAGAGTGTAAAGAAGAATTAAGAAATGAAGGAATTAATTTTGATGAAGATGTTCAGTTAGGTATCATGGTTGAAACTCCTGCTGTTGCATTTAGAGCTAAATATTTTGCAAAAGAAGTAGACTTCTTCTCAATTGGTACTAATGACTTAACTCAATATACACTTGCAGTAGATAGAGGAAATGAAAAAATCTCTAACTTATATGATTCATTTAATCCTGGAGTATTAGCAGCTATCAAACTTGCAATTGAAGGAGCTCATGAAGGTGGAATTTCTATCTCAATGTGTGGTGAATTTGCTGGTGATAAATTAGCTACTCCTATCTTATTTGGTATGGGATTAGACGCATTTTCAATGTCATCTATTTCAGTTTTAGGAATTAAAAGAACTATTATGAATTTAGATAAAAAAGAATGTGAAGCATTAGTTGAAAGAGTAATGGCTTTAAGTACTGCTGAAGAAATTAGAGAAGAAATCAAAAAATTTAACGAAAGTTTATAATAAAAATTGAGGGGATTTACCCCTCAATTTTTTTTTGCAATTCACAGTTTTCCTTTTGTTTTCTTACATATTCTCTTAAAAAATTTAAGTCCCTTGCTAGATCCCTTGCAATGTTTAAAATTATTTTTGAAAATAATTCTGGATCATTTTTATTGATTTCCAAGAAAAACTTTTTAGATATTACTGCTAATTTAACATCTGTTTTAGCTAGTGCAGATGTCAATTGTTTTTGAATTCCAATAGTAGCAGAAGTTCCAAAAAGTAATCCTAATTCTCCTTGTGCAATTTTTTCATCAAACATAAAAAATTCAACTTCTCCATCCATTAAAATATAAAGATTTTCAGGTGAATCTCCTTCTTTGTATATATATTTTCCAGCTTTTATTTTTTCTTCATGTATATATTTCATTATATTTGATATCTCTTCTTTAGATGTTCCACCAAAAAATGAAAGTCTAGGAATAATATTAAAAATTAGTCTTTCAAATTCCTTATTTGCCATAAAAATCCCCCTTAAATAAAAATTTAAATTTATTCTTAATATTGAGTATACCACTTCATATATAAAAAAGAAAGAAGCTACTAATAAAGTAACTTCTAAACTTTTATAAAGAAATCATTAATTTAAAATAAATCTACACCTTTTTTCTTTAATGGCCATGCCCAAAATAATAGATAAATAATTGCAAAAGTAATTAATTTGATAAAAATATTATCTATATAAAAACTTCCTGCTAATGCAAATCCTGTAGTTATGATTACTTTACTTTTAAATTTTAATATATAAACTAAATCTAACTTTACATATTTAATATTAAATATAGTATATAACAATAAAAAGTTTACCATAGATGCAATTGCAGTTGCTAAAGCTAGTCCCTTGTGATGCATAGTTTTAATTAGAAGTGCATTTAAACCTATATTAGTAATTATAGAAATAATACTAAATAGAACAGGTCTTTTTGTATCTTTCATCCCATAAAATGCTCTACTCATAAGATGAACTGCTGTATAAAAGAATAATCCTATAGAATAATATAGTAAACTTTCAGAAGTTACTATTATTGAGTTCTCACTAAATGCACCATGTCCTAGTAATAATTTTATTAAGTCAGTAGCATAAAATATAAGAACTCCCATACTCGGAATTATCAAAAACATCAAAAAATTTAACCCTTTTTGTAAACTATTTTTTACTGTATCCATCTCATTATTTGAAATAGCACGAGATAAAGTTGGATAAATAACAGTTGCAATTGATATCCCAAAAACTCCTAAAGGTAAATTATAAATTCTTGTGGCATTTTCTAATGCTGAAACTCCTCCTTTAGCTAAATGAGATGCAAAATATTGATCTACAACACTATTTATTTGTCTAGCAAAAATCCCAAGTAACATTGGAATCATTAAAATAAATATTTTCTTTAAATCCTCATCTTTAAAATCAATTTTAAATTTATAACCTTTAACAATCTTTAAAAAGGTCGGAATAACTACTAATAGCTGAAGTAATCCTCCTACAACAACACCCCATGCCATAGCTGTAACACCATATTGTTTTCCAAAATAAATTATACTTAATATAATTGCTATATTAAAAAGTAGTGATGTACTTGCAGGTAACAAAAACTTTTTAAAATTATTTAAGATAGCACAAATCATTCCAGAAAGACCAATAAATACTAGGTAAACTGCCATTATTTTTAAGAGATTAGAAGCAATTTCTTGAGTTTCTGGTGGATATCCTGTAACTATAAATTTAATTATATTATCAGAATAAACAATCATCAAAATTGTAATTATTGTGGTGAATATAAATAATAAATTTAAAATTGAGTAGATTAAAGATTTTGATTTTTCTTTTCCTACTAATCTTTCTCGGTCATTGTATATAGGAATAAAAACAGTTCCTAATGCACCTTCTCCTAATAATTGTCTAAAAAAGTTACTTATTTTAAATGCACTAAAATAAGCATCGGTAAATTTAGTTGCTCCAAAATAATATGCAATTAATGAAGTCCTTACTAGTCCAAGAACTCTACTAGCCAAAGTTATTATCATTATTAAAATTCCACTTTTAAACATCTAACTTCACCTCGTAGGAGTAATTTAATTTTATCCCTTCATCTAAAATCTCAATAACATTTTCTTTATAAAGTTCCAACAAAGATAAAAATAAGTATACTAAATGTAATCGATCTTCTGCCCTAGAAAATATATCTTCTAAATAAATTTCCCTTTCTAAGGGTAAATCTTGCCATAATTTTTCTTTCTCTTCTTTTAAATCATATTTTACTCTTATATCTATTTCATAAATATCATTATTTTCAATATATTTAGAGTACATTTGAAATATTAAATTCCCATTTAAATTGGATAAATCAAATTCTTTATTAGGAATTTTTATTATATTTTTTCCTTTACTAAATCTTGTATATGAAATATTAT
>QNYN01000198.1 GCA_003973585.1 Fusobacteriota bacterium
AATTTCCAATTAATTTATAAGAGTTTCCTAGTCCAAGATATCCTTCAAAAAAATCAGGTTTAGTGGCTAAAAGTTTTTTATAGTATGTAATAGAAGTATTATATTTTCCTAAAAATCTAGCTGTAGTAGCAGCACCAAAATAATTTCTATAGTCACCATTTTTGTCTTTTCTAAAAATATTATAAGCCCTTTCAAAAGACTCATTATTCATGTATATACGACCTAAAGCATAGATATCCTCGCTATTTGAATAATTCGTTTTTCTTAAATAATTTTCATATTTTTCAAAATACTCTTCTTTTTGAGAAAATCCTAATTTAGGTACATTTATCCTATTAAGTTTTAAATACTTCCCTTGAGCTTCCAAATTATTAGGTGATAATTTCAAAATTTTTCTATAAACTCCTAATGATTTATCTAATTGTCCTATTTTTTCATATGAATTAGCAATTCCAAAAAGAGCCTGAAGATCATTTTCTTTTGTTTTAAAAGCTTCCATATAAAAATTTAATGAATTATGATAATTTTTATTAGAATAAGCTGAATCACCTTTTTTCATGAATTTTTCATAGGAAGCATCAGAATTTATTACTATAGATTCAGTAGTAGATTCTTTATCTTTTTCATTATTTTTGTTAAACAAACCTGCATAACTAATAAGGCTCGAGCCTAAAAGTAGTATAAGTATTAATTTTTTCATTTTTTTATCTCCTCAATTTTTGTAATTACCTTACCATCTTGATAGATGATTTCTAAATTTGTACCTTTTTCTAATTCTTCTATACTTTGTATAAATTTATCTCCAACTTTAGTAATAGTATATCCTCTCTTTAAAATTTCTTTAGGATTTAATGAGTTTAATTTACCATACCTAACTTCTAAAAGATGTCTTTTTTTCATTAATTGGTGAAGTAAAAGAGTATTAATTTTTTCTTCTTTAGTAATTAAGATATTATTTCTATCAAGAACAGTATTTAAAAAGTTTTTTAAATAATAATTAGTTTTTAAATTTTCAAGTTCACTTTTTTTAGTTTTTAAATTTCTAATTAAACTGTTATTTAATTTTGTTTTTCTATCTTTTAAAGTTTCTATTAAAATATCTTTTCGTGGAACGACTAATTCTGCTGCATGAGTAGGAGTAGAAGCTCGTAAATCTGCAGTTAAATCTGTAAGTAAGTTATCTATTTCATGACCAACAGCAGAAACAATAGGAGTTTTAGTGTGAAAGTATGCTAAAGCTACTTCTTTTTTATTAAAAGACCATAGATCTTCTATAGATCCTCCACCTCTTCCTGCAATAATAATATCAATTTCATCCATATTATCAAGGATTTTTATCCCTTTAATAATCTCTTCTACAGATCCTATTCCTTGAACTTTAGCAGGATAAACAAAGATGTTGATATTTGGATACCGTAATTTTGCAGTATTAATAATATCTCTTACAGCAGCACCTGTTCCAGAAGTTACAATTCCTATACTTTGAGGAAACTTTGGAATAGGAAGTTTATTTCTTTGATCGAAATATCCATTTTCTAAAAGTTCTTTTTTTGTTTTTTCCAATTCTTCAAAAAGTTTTCCTAAAGATCCTTCTTTTTCTACATGGGCTACTAATATTTGATAAGTTCCATTAACTTCATAGAGGGTAACATTTCCAAAAATTTTTACTTTATCACCTTCTTTTAAGTCAGTAGGAATTTTTTTGAATTTATATCTAAAAGCTGTGCATTTTACACTGGATTTACTGTCTTTTAAAGTAAAATAAAGATGACCACTTTTATAATAATTAATTCCTGAAATTTCTCCCTTAAGAAAAAAATTACTAAAATTATGATTATTTTCTAAATACTCTTTGACCATTTTATTCATTTGACTTACTGTAAATATTCTGTCTTTCATAATACTCCTTTACCTTATATTTCTAAAATTTTAATTTGATTTTTCCATACAGTTATTTTTTTATCTTCAGAAACTTTAATAGCTAGTCCATATTTAGAGCTACTTATAGCAGCTGCAGTCCTTGCTCCTTCTATGTTTTCTGAACTATTTTTTGTATCTAATTTAACTAATCTACCAAAAGAAAGTAAATTAAATTCATTATCAAGGGTAACTGCTCCATCAACTTTAGAAATTAATTTAAGATATTTAAAATTATGTTCTTTAAGAGGGATAGCTTGATTATTTTTTAATATAGTTTTTCTATAGATACTACTACCTTCAGTTCCTCCTAAAAAGATATTTTCAATATTATCATTTTTTATAGTTCTCTTTAATATCACAAATAGAGCACCTTTTCCCATTTCTAAAAGATCTTTTATTAAAGAAATAAGGATATCTACATTGGTTATAATATTCTCAATTATATTTTCGTATGAAGTTTTTCCATTAATTGCTGAACTAATAAGGGTATCCATATAGAAATTTTCTATAATTAAAAATTTTAAAACATGGAAAGATTTTAATTTCCATCTACCTCCATGATAAGATAAATAGTTGTCGATGGAATTTTGTAAAAAGATTTTCAACTCTTTATTTTTAATTTCCATATAGAGGTATGGAGCAACTTCGTTCCAAATATTTCTTTTTTTAAATAACTTTTTAGAAGATCCCATTTTTTCATTAGCATATTCTACAAGTTTTTGTATTTTTTTTTCATTTATAGCAAGTCCATTTTGTTGCTGCTCTTTAATTGTGACTGGATCTATTAATTCTAAAATATCTTTAGAAAGTTTTGACATAAAAGAAATTAAATATAGATTATTTTCAATCCTTAGTTGATCAATCATTCTTTCTTTAAAAATAGTTTTCCCTCTATTGATACCTACTCCATAACATTTAAAATCTTCTCCTACAATAAGGATTAAGTTATCACCATTTAGTAAAATAAGAGATAGTTTTTCACTAAGGATATTTTCTATTTTTTTAGGAGTATCAAAGGGAATAAAGTCCAATTCAATTTTGTCTAATTCTTTAGAAATATTATTATTATTTTTAAATAATAATATATTTAAATTAGAATCTTTACTTTCATAAGTTTCATTGCAAACGACTTTAATATTATCCATAAAATTTATCTGATTGTTCGTAACTGTTAATTTATTTTTTATCATATGTGCTATAAATTTTTGACAAAATTCTTCTATTAAATCTGTAAAAAAAACATCATTATTATTTTCATAATATCTTTCAAGGATAAGATCAATAGCTAAAAATATATCACCTATTTCTTCTATATTTTTTTTCATAAATTTAGAATTAAGTTTAGGAATAAATTCAATTTGATTTCCATAAGCTTTTAATTCTAATTTGATTCCTAAAAATTTATTCAATCTTTCTAAAAATTTATTGTAATAGTCTATTTTCTTCATTTATTGCTCCTTTTTCATTCTAGAAAGTATATTTTTTAGAGAATAAGTTATTGTCTTTTTAGATTTCTTTTTAAATTCTAAATGGTATTTTTCCATCATATCAGCCATAGATTTTCTTTCTTCATCAGTTAAAATTTTAAATAATTCTAAAAATTTTAATTTATCACTAAGGGGTTTCCCACCAAGTAAAACATAAGCCATAGAATAAAAAACACCTCTCTTTTCTATAGTAGTTTCTCCTGTTTCTTCTAAAATTTTACTAGAAACAAAGATAATTTCATCTTTTTTGTCTAAAAGGATATTTTCTAATTCTCCAAACTGCTTAATCTTAAAATAATGTAATAATTTTATGATTTCCAAAGGAGATTGTTCCCTATAAATAGCTTTTACATTTAATTTTTCTAAAATTTCTTTAAAAAGGTCATCTAGAACTTTATTTGTATTTATAAAATATCTAATTGTAATATTGTTTAATGGTGTGTCACTAGGAATATTTTTTCCTAATTTTATAGTATCATGAACTTTTTTTTCATATTTTATAAGATCTTTTTTTATATTTACAAATTCTTTATCAGCTAATTCCAATAAACTTGCTACCCTTGAAAAACTTCTAATAAGTTCATCAGGAATCCCTATTCGACTTTTATAACCTAAGTCATGCTCAATAGTGGCCCAAGTGTGTTGTAATAAACTTCTAATTTGTATTTCAAATCTTAGCCCTCTAAATTTTTTATATTTTTCTTCTTGTGGAAACGAAACTACATAGTGTAAAGATAAATATCCAAAAGACCGTGGATCTAAAGCTTTTCTTTTGTCGATAGTATTTTTTTCATCAACTACAAAAAAATCTTTTACTTTTTCTGCTGCAATATCTACTTGATCTTCCATAAAAGTTACTAATCGAACTCCAACAATATCAGTTATATCAGATAACCTTTGATATTTTTCCCCTTTATCACTGATTTTTTTTATTAAACTAGATTTAGTTTTAATTCTAAAATCTGTACTCTGTAGTCTATAATTTTTACTTTCAATAGTTTCTTTAAAAATTTTTTTTAATACTTCAACAGCTTCATTATAGATAGGGAGCATTCTATCGTATTTTTTTAAAAATCTTTCAACTTTAAGACTTTTCATCTTTTTCCTCCAAAAGAGTTACTTATATAAACATTACTAATTATTGATTTTGACTATAGTTCTAATAATAATTTTTCTAATTTTAACATTTTATCTCTTTTTTCAATAGCACCTTCAAAATCAAGTTCACTAGCTAAAACCTTTATTTCAGATTTTAAATTAGCAATCTCTTTTATTATATCTTTTTTTGAACTATATGTCATTATTTCTTCGTTTATTTCATTTAAATCTAATCCATAATCTAAATTTAATAAATCATTAGACATTTCATTTATAGTAGATTTCGGATCGATATCATTATCAATATTATATTGAAGTTGTATTTCACGCCTTCTATTAGTTTCAGAAATAGCCTCTTTCATAGACTTTGTCATTATATCAGCATATAAAATTACTTTTCCTTCTACATTTCTAGCAGCTCTTCCCATAGTTTGAATAAGGGATCTTCTACTTCGTAAAAATCCTTCTTTATCTGCTTCTAAAATAGCAACTAGTGCCACTTCAGGGATATCGAGACCTTCCCTTAATAAATTTATTCCAACAAGAACATCAAATTCCTTTTTTCTTAATCCACGAATAATTTCTATTCTTTCTAAAGTATCGATTCCAGAATGCATATATTTAACTTTAACTCCTAATTCTATATAGTATTCTGTCAGTTCTTCTGCCATCTTTTTAGTTAATGTTGTGACTAAAACCCTTTGATTATTATTAGATCGTATTCGAATTTCTTCTAAAAGATCATCTACTTGATTTTTAGTTGGTTTTATTAAAATTTCAGGTTCAACAATTCCCGTTGGTCTAACTAATTGTTCTACAATTTGAGAACTATGTTCTACTTCAAAATCTCCAGGTGTAGCAGATACAAATATCATTTGCCCTCCTACTTGACGAAATTCTTCAAATTTTAATGGACGGTTATCAAGGGCCGAAGGGAGTCTAAAACCATTTTCTACTAAAGTAGTTTTTCTAGATCTATCTCCTGCATACATCCCACCGATTTGTGATAATCCTATATGAGACTCATCAATAAAAGTGATAAAATCTTTTGGAAAATATTCCATTAATGTATGGGGCTTTTCCCCTTTTTTTTTCCCTGAGAGATACCTAGAATAATTCTCTATTCCTTTACAGTATCCGATTTCTTCTATCATTTCAAGGTCATATTCTGTCCTTTGTTTTATCCTTTGAGCTTCTAATAACTTACCTTTTTTATTAAAAAATTCTATCTGTTTTTCTAAATCAATTTTTATTTCTTCTATCATCGTTTTAACTTTATCTTCTTCAGCTAAATCAGACCATTTGTAACCTTTCCCTACTAAGTCTCCAGCTTTTTGCCATTGTCCGAATAATGAATAAGTGTCAGCACCATCAAAATCACCCTCAGCAATTCCTGATAATCC
>QNYN01000085.1 GCA_003973585.1 Fusobacteriota bacterium
AGAAGTTAAGTCCGTAAACGCCGAAAGTACTTAGGGGGCAGCCCCTTGGGAGGATAGGAACTTGCCAAGTCTTTTTTTTATTTAAGGGACTTCTAATTAATTTTAGAAGTCCTTTTTATGTACATAGTCAAAAATAAAATATAACAGATTATTTTATAATCTTATACATTTATATATATGGATTCCGAAATAAAGCAAAACAGAAGTTATATGATAAAAAATAAAAAAACCATGAAACTCATCATGGCTTTTTAAAACTATATATATTTTTAGATTTTCTTATTTCTTATCTTCTTTAAAAGCGTCCCAGAAATATCTACTGGCTGCATTCCAAACTAAATATCCTTCTAATCCTTCTTCTTTTAATCCCTTAATTTGAGCTTTAACTTCTTTAGCACCATATCTGATATGTCCTTTTACCCAAGGTGCAGAAAAACTTTGAATCCACATAACAACAATAGCAGGATTTTCAAGGTTAGCATCTCTTTTATTAACACGAATTGCATATTTTTTCATAATTCCATAAGGGTTAGCGTCTGGAACCTTATAACCAAAAGTACCAGGAGCAAAATGAGATGGATACGACATTGGATTAACATAATCAGCAACAACTGATATAGATTCCCAATGTTGACCTATATGTTCATCTGTATTAGAAACTCCAATTTGTCCAAAAATAGATGCAGAAATATAAACTTCTTTTTTTGATAACTCATCATGAGCATATTTTAAAAATCTTTGAATGGCTTCAGGTTTAGTTTCATTATAGTTATTTCTATAATCTAATAATTTTTTTCTATCTAAAGATCTTACTTGATCAGGAAATCTAACATAATCAAATAAAATTTCATTAAATCCTAAATCAGCAGCTTCTTTTGAAAGTTCGATATTGTAAAACCAGTTATTTCTATCGTAAGCAGAAATCCATTTAACTTTATCTCTACTTTGATATGTTGTACTTTTTCTTTTATCTAAAATAGCATCTTTAGGATGATTTTCGGCATAGGCTGTATCTTTAAAAGTTGAAATTCTTCCAATAAGATAAATATTATTTTCTTTTAGTTTTTTTATTAAATTAGTGATTTGTTCATTTGTATATCTTGATTTCTTATAATGTTCTCCTAATGCATTTTTAGCTACATTAGAAGGAAATAAAGTCCATCCATGATCATCTTTGATATCTATAACAAAAGCATTGATATTACTTTTTTTGGCTAATTCAATATAGTTATTAGTGTTACTAGTAAGATGTCTTAATCCATAAAGAGAGATATAAATAGCTTTTGCATCAATTTTAGGATTATTAGGGTATGAATTTTTTGTGATTGGTGAAAATTGAACATCTCCTAAATCATATAATTCTTTGATACTTGTTTTTTCATCAACATATTCTTTTAAAGTTTTTTTAGTTATAACCTCATTTCCGTCTTTATCTTTAGTTTTAATTTCTTTTACAACATCTTTAAGAACTTTTTTAGTATGAAAAATCTCTTTATCTTCTAATTTTTCATTAATTAATACAGATCTTTCTACCCATCCTGTGTTATCAGAGTTTGAAATTTTTATCCACTGATCTTCATCTTCTAATATTTTAACTTCAGTTCCAATAATAAGAGGGAAACTAGGTTTTCCATCTATACTCTCCCTTGCAGAAGTTAGTTCCTTGATATACATAGTTGTAGGAAGTGTAGGCTTTTTTTCTTCTATGGTTTTCGCTGTTTCTACATTTTTTTTAATATCTGTAGCTTTACTTTCTTTTGGCTTAAATATAAAAAATAGCCCAAGACTAAGAATAGCTAATACAGATAGTGTTTTAATTAAACGCATTATAATTCTCCTTTTTTTATAGTTTTTAGTAATTATAACACAATTTAGATAAAAAAATCAGGAGAAACCTCCTGATTTTTAAAGATATTAAATTTAACTTAATTTATCCATATGAACATCCATTTGAGGGAATGGAATAGAGATACCAGCTTTATCAAATTCAGCTTTTGCTACCTTCATAGATTGGAAATAAACATCCCAATAGTCAGGAGTTTTACACCAAACACGATACACTATATTTACTGATGAATTATCATATTCAATGATCTCAATAAATGGAGCAGGATCTTTTAAAATCTTTTCTTGTGACTTAGCTATATTCAATAAAACTTCTTTAGCTTTATCTAAATCATCGTTATATCCTACACCAAAGACAATATCAACTCTTCTTGTAGGGTTTTTAGAATAATTTATTAGAGTTTTGTTAGACATTATTCCATTAGGAATAATAATTCTTTTATTGTCTACTGTATTTACAAGAGTTGCAAAGACTTGTATTTCTACAACAGTTCCTGCAAGTCCACCAGCTTCGATATAATCACCAATTTTATAAGGTTTAAGTAGGATTATTAAAAATCCACCTGCAAAGTTAGCTAAACTTCCTTGAAGAGCAAAACCTATAGCTAAAGAACCAGCTCCTAAAACTGCTACAAATGATGCTGTTTGAATACCAAGTGTAGAAATGATAACAATAAATAAAAATGTATATAATAGAGTATTAGCTATAGAGTGTAAAAACTTTCTTAATGTTTCTTCTGTATGTAATCGGTCCATCTTTTTCTCAATTAAGACCATAATTTTGCTGATAATAAATTTACCAACAATCCATATTAAGACTGCATAAAGTAACTTAAGCCCATAAACTAAAAATAAATTTTCCATTTTTTCCATACTACTTTCCATATTAAAATTCAAAATTTTACCTCCTAAAATTAAAATATATGATTTTGTAATAGTTATACACTAAAAAAATAAATATCCTTTTTTTTTTTTTGATTTTAAAGATAATGTTGACAAAGAGGCTATGGAGTTATAATATGTAAAGTAGGAAAATCTAACTGAAATTAGGAGGTGAAGTATGGGTAAGATAAAGCTAAATATATCAGGAAATTTAGTAAAAATAATATTACCATCTGCCCAAACTTTCCTTGAAACGAAAGAACAATTAAAAATTACAGTAATAAAAAATTATAAATTATTAAAAATGGTTAGATTTTATAAATTAGATAGTTCACATTTTAGTGAAAAAGAATTATTTGAATTAGGAGAAGAAATAGAATCTTTAATTAGTTTAAAATCTTTAAAATTGCTTCCTAAAAAAGAATCTGTAGAAGAAGAAAAAATAAAATTTAAATTACATTATGGTGATTTACGATCAGGAGAGAAAATAATTTCAGATACAACCCTTGTAGTAATCGGTAATCTTAATCCAGGATCAGTTGTTATAAGTAAGAGAAATATATTTGTTTATGGAAAGGCACATGGAAGGTTAGAAGTAATAAGTGAATATAATAAAAACTACAACAAGTGGATATTTATAAAAGAAACTAGTACTCCAAAAATAAAGATAGATTTAGAAAATTTTGTGTATGAAGAAAAAGAAGTAATGAATATTTTATTCAAAAAAAGAAAGGGAAAAGTAGAAGCTAGGCAAATAGATCAAATAGAGATAAAAAGAATATTGGCAGAAATAGGGTTTAATTTAATATAGGAAACTAAAGGAGAAAATAATTTTATGATTATATTAGGAATAGAAACATCTTGTGATGAGACTTCCATATCGGTGCTAAAAGATGGGAAAGAAATGTTATCAAATCATATTTCATCACAAATTGAGATTCACAAAGAATATGGAGGGGTAGTTCCTGAAATAGCTTCTAGACATCACATAAAAAATATAGCAACAATTATGGAAGTAAGTTTAAATGAAGCAGGGATAACCTTAGATGATGTAGATTATATTGCAGTGACTTATGCTCCTGGATTAATAGGAGCACTTTTAGTTGGGATATCCTTTGCAAAGGGGTTATCATATGGTAGAAATATACCGATTATACCTGTACACCATATAAAAGGACATATTTATGCTAATTTTTTAGAGCATAAAGTAGAATTACCAGCAATAGCATTAGTAGTTTCTGGAGGACATACAAATATAATTCATATAGATGAAAATCATAAATTTACCAATTTAGGTGGAACTTTAGATGATGCTGTAGGAGAATCTTATGACAAAGTATCACGAGTAATGGGGCTAGGCTATCCAGGAGGTCCTATAATAGATAAATTAGCATATGAAGGAAATCCAGATAATATCTCTATGCCAGAACCAAAGGTAGGAGGATATGATTTTAGTTTTTCAGGTGTAAAAACTTCGGTAATTAATTATGTAAATAAAATGAATATGAAAAAAGAAGAATACAATAAAGCTGATGTAGCTGCTAGTTTTCAAAATAGAGTAGTTGATATTTTGTGTAAAAAAACAATAAAGGCTGCTAAAGAAAAAAATGTAAAAAATATCTTAATAGCTGGTGGAGTAGCTGCTAATTCACTTCTGAGAAAAGAATTATTAGAAAGATCAAAATTAGAAGGGATAGATGTATTTTATCCTTCTATGAAACTTTGTACTGATAATGCTGGAATGATTGCAGTGGCAGGATATTTCAAACTTAAATATGGTAATGAAGATAAGATATTTGCCGATTTAAAATTAAATGGAATAGCAAATATGGGAATAGAAGAAGATTAAAATAAAAAAAGATTAGCATCACTAGAAATACACCAAAATTATAATATAAAAGGTAGTAATTAAAGAAAGAATTACTACCTTTTTCTGTTATATTATTTATCTAACTTCAATAGTTAAATGGTTAGGATTTGTATTAATATCTCTTAAATTAATTATCTTTCTAAAGTTATAATTTTTTATGTTAATATTTATAGATTTTGTACCTTCAGAAAGATTTAAAAGTATAAAACCATTAGTATCTGTTTTATATATTTTGTTATTAATAATAACATCCTTTTTGCTAAGAGGTTTATTTTCAAAAAGAAATTCTAGATAAAGTCGTGTTTCTCTTTCTTGCAAAATAATATTTTTATTTGTAATTCCTTCTTCTTTTAGAAGAAAAGGTTTGGAATAGTAATGTTTATAGTCTTGAGTTCCTACACTGATGAAATACTTTTGATTAACTTTAATATCATAGAACTCATAAAATCCATGTTCGTTAGAAAGGGAGGTAGCAACAACTTCACCTTCTTCGTTTCTAAGGGTTAATTGTATATTTTTTTTAGGCGAAAAACTACTACTAATAGTTCCAGAAATATTAGCTAAAATAGGATCTAAAGAGATTTCTAAACCAGAAATACTAGAAAAACGACCTAATTTTGTAACTAATCCAAAAGATTTATACCCTTCTTTTTCAACTTTGATAAAAAGTAGTCCAGGTAAAATAGAAGTTTCAAAATTTCCAAAAAGATCACTTTTTAATTCAATAAAATAATCACCATTTTTTATTGAAATATTAGCATTTGGAATGGGGGTGTTTTTCTTGTCAACGATAGTCCCTTGAATATTACTAAGAAGTTCTTCAGCATCTAATGAAAGATTATATACTTCATTTGGAATTGTAAAATCATATATTAAATTTTGACTTTCTTGAATAACAAATCCTGGTTTTTTTAATACAATTCTATATTTTTGAGGAGGAAGATTAATAGAAAAATCACCAGCAAAAGTAGAAATTGTTTCGTAACTATTATTATTTACATCTATAAAGTCAATTTTGACTCCTCCAATAAATTGATTGTTATTTTTTATAAAACCTTTTACTGTAGCATGAACAGGTGGTACAGAGATAACAATGATTTTATTAGTATTGTTATCGATTTTAATCCCTCTGAAAATTAAATTTTCAGTTATATTATTTTCAATAACAAAATCATAAATTCCATTTTCTAATTCAGTAGGTGTAAAAGTATTATCCAATTTAATAGTTTTTACTATATTAGAATTTTTTAAAATAATTAATGTTAATTTTTTATGTGGTTTAATTTTTTCTATGCTATTT